>CAZDRS010000004.1:0-36628 GCA_964507585.1 uncultured Dechloromonas sp. | reverse complement strand
TCAAGAACGAAATCAACGTCGTCCCCTACATCGACGTGATGCTGGTGCTGCTCGTCATCTTCATGGTGGCGACGCCGATGATGACGACCGGTTCGGTCGACCTGCCGACCTCGGGCACCGCACCGCAGAAGCCGGACAAGTACCTGAAGGTGCAGGTCGAGCAGGATGGCGCGCTGACCGTGTTCGACACCGATGGCAAGCCGACCAAGGTCAAAGGCCTGAAGAGTCTCAAGGACACCCTGCTGCCGCTCAGGGGCGACAACGACAAGATGCCGGTACTGGTCGCGGGTGACAAGGAAACGCAGTACAAGAACATTATCGAGGTGCTCGACGAGGTCAAGAAAATGCATTTCGAGCGGGTCGGCCTGGAAACCAGCAGCAAGTAAGCGATGATCCTCGACCGTCCCGAAGAACCCGGCAAGAAATATGCGCTGGCACTGACCGTGCTGGTGCATCTGGCGCTGGCTGCCTTCCTGTTCTTCGGCGTGCAATGGAAGCGCAGCAAGCCGGAGGTGTACGAGGTCGAGTTGTGGTCGCCGACCCCGCGTCCGGCCACGCAGGTGGCGCCGCCTCCGCCCCCGCCGCCGCCCGAACCGGAAGTCAAGCCGCAGCCAAAACCCGAGCCCAAGCCGGAACCCAAGGTCGAGTCGCCGCCGCCGAAAAAGCCGGATATCGCGATCAAGGAAGAAAAAAAGAAGCCCGAGCCGCCCAAGCCGGAGCCCAAGAAACCGGAGCCGCCCAAGCTCGAACCGAAAAAGCCGGAGCCGCCGAAGCAGGAGGTTAAGCCTCAGCCAAAGGTCGATCCATTCAAGGAAATGCTGGAGCGCGAGGAGCGCCAGTTGAAATCGTCAGCCAAGTCTGCCGCCAACGCGCAACAGATGGCCAATGCGGCGGCGGCGGAAGCCGAGCAGCGCGCTTCGTCGAACAAGCGCGGCAAGGCCGATTACGCCAACAAGATCCGCGGCAAGATTCGCGGCAACATCATTCTGCCGCCCAGCATCCAGGGGAATCCCGAGGCCGTTTTCATGGTCGAGCAGTTGCCGACGGGTGAAGTCCTGTCGGTGAAGCTCAAGCGTTCGAGCGGCAACGGCGTACTCGACCGGGCCATCGAAACAGCTATCCTCAAATCGTCGCCCTTGCCCAAGCCGGATGATCCCTCGTTGTTCGAGCGTAGCCTGGAAATCAAATACCGCCCATTTGAAGAGTAAAATCGCGCGAAACTTTTGAAAATGAACGAAATGTCACGAATTTCCCGCCGTGTTTTCCTCGCCCTCGCGCTGTTTAGTGCCGGGTTGGCGCAGGCCCAACTGTCCATCGAGATCACCGGTGCCGGCGCCAACCGCATTCCGGTCGCCATTGTCGATTTTCCGGGCGATCCGGTTGCCTCGCGCGTTATCACCACAACGGTGCGCGGCGACCTGGAGCGTAGCGGCCTGTTCAAGCTGATCGATCACAATGGCCTGGCCTTCGACGAAAACGCGCCGATCAACCACGCCGACTGGAAGAGCAAGGGGGCCGACGCTCTGGCCGCCGGCAGCATCGCGCGCAGCGCCGATGGCCGCATGGAAGCCCGTTTCCGCCTCTACGATTCGCAAAAGGGCGTCTCGCTGGGCGGTGCTGCCTACGTCACCAGCAATACCCAACTGCGTGCCGCCGGCCACCGCATCGCCGACTACATTTATGAAAAGCTGACCGGCGAGAAGGGCGTTTTCTCGACGCGCATCGCCTACGTCGTCAAGGCGCGCGGCCAGTTCCTGCTGCAGATCGCCGATTCCGACGGCCAGAATGCCGCCACGGCGCTGACCTCGACCGAGCCGATCATCTCGCCGGCCTGGTCGCCGGATGGCAGCAAGCTGGCCTATGTTTCCTTCGAGAAGAAGAAGCCGGTCATTTACGTGCATTCGCTGTCTTCTGGCCAGCGCATCATCGTTGCCAACTTCAAGGGCTCCAATTCCGCGCCGGCGTGGTCGCCGGATGGCCGCAAGCTGGCCGTGGTGTTGTCGAAGGACGGCAATTCGCAGATTTACACGGTCAATGCCGACGGCAGTGGCTTGCAGCGTGTCACCCAGTCTTCCGGCATCGATACCGAACCGCGTTTCGCGGCCGATGGCGGCAGCATCTACTTCACCTCCGACCGTGGCGGCAGCCCGCAGGTCTATCAGGTTGGCACCAGTGGTGGCGATGCCCGTCGCGTCACCTTCGAAGGCACCTACAACGTCTCGCCGCGCCCGTCGCCGGACGGCAAGAGCCTGGCCTTCATCAGCCGCCGCGAAGGCCGTTTCCAGCTCGCCGTGATGGATCTGGCCAGCCGCCAGGTTCAGGTCTTGAGCGATTCGAACAAGGACGAATCTCCCAGTTTCGCTCCCAACAGCCGCATGATCCTGATCGCCACTGAAATTGGCGGCCGCGGCGTCCTATCGGCTGTCTCCAGCGATGGCAGGATCAAACAACGCCTCACGGTCGCGGCCGGCGATGTCCGCGAACCGGCCTGGGGCCCTTACTATCAATAATCCGCACCGGAGTACTTACGTGAAAAAACTTCTGATTCCCGCCCTGCTGTCCGCCTTGCTGGCTGCCTGTTCCACCACCCCGCTGCCGGAAGACGGCGGCGCCCCGGTCGAGTCGCGTAGCGGCTCCTCCACCGGCGTTGCTCCGGTCACTGCCGGCGGTCTTGATGCCAGCGGCCTGCCGCGCGAGCTGACCGATCCGAAGAGCAAGCTGTCGCAGCGCAGCATCTACTTCGATCTCGACAAGTACGAAGTCAAGGACGAGTACAAGGATCTGGTTGCCGCTCACGCCAAGTACCTGACCACCAACAAGGGCTTCAAGGTGCTGATCCAGGGCAATACCGACGAGCGCGGCAGCCGCGAGTACAACCTGTCGCTCGGCCAGAAGCGTGCCGAAGCCGTCAAGCGCTCGCTGGCCCTGCTCGGCGTCAAGGAAGACCAGATCGAATCCGTCAGCCTGGGCGAAGAGAAGCCGAAGAACCCGGGTCACGACGAAACCGCCTGGTCTGAAAACCGTCGTGCCGACATCCTGTACAAGGCCCCGGACGGCCGCGGCGAGTTCTAAGCCATGCGCCCGGTTCGAATCGCCCTTCTGATCGCCATCCTCGGTGCCGCACAGGCCCAGGCCGGCGTCTTTGACGACGACGAAGCGCGTCGCCAGGTCTCCGATCTGCGGATCAAGACCGAGGCGCGATTCGACCAGCAGGCCAAGGCCCAGCTGGATCTGTCCACGCAGATCCAGCGCCAGGCCGAAGAGATCGCCCGCCTGCGCGGGCAGATCGAAACGCTGAACTACGAGCTGGAAACGGCCAAGAAGCGTCAGCAGGATTTCTACCTCGATCTCGACACGCGCCTGCGCAAGTTCGAGACGCCGGTGGCCGCCAACCCCGCCGACCCCACGGCGACCGCCCCGGCCAAGCCGAGCGGCGACCCGGCCAAGGAGTCGCAGGAATACGAGACCGCCCTGAACCAGTTCAAGGCCGGCAAGTACAAGGATGCCGCTGGCGGCTTTGCGGCTTTCGTACAGAAATACCCGGATAGTTCACTGGCGCCCAATGCCCAGTACTGGCTGGGCAATGCCTGGTATGCCCAGCGCGACTGCAAGCGCGCCATCGAGGCGCAGAGCGTGGTGACCACCAGGTACGCCGACAGCCCGAAGGCACCCGATGCCTGGCTGGCGATGGCGACCTGCCAGCAGGAAATGGGCAGTGCCGGTGCTGCCAAACGTTCGTTGGAAACCCTGCTGGCCAAGTACCCGAGCGCCCCCGCTGCCGAAGCGGCCCGCGAAAGACTGAAGAAGAAGTAATTGGCTCTCCGTATCACCGAAATTTTCTACTCGCTGCAAGGCGAGGCATCGCGTGTCGGCTTGCCGACCGTGTTCGTGCGCCTGACCGGTTGCCCCTTGCGCTGCAAGTGGTGCGATACGACCTATAGTTTCACCGGTGGCGAGGCAGCCAGCATCGAGTCGGTGCTGGCCGAGGTGGCCAAGTACCCGGCTCGCCAGGTTTGCGTCACCGGCGGCGAACCGCTGTCGCAGAAGGATTGCCTGCCGCTGCTCGGCGCCTTGTGCGATGCCGGCTACGACGTGTCGCTGGAAACCTCGGGGGCGCTCGACGTCGCCGATGTCGATCCGCGCGTGTCGCGCATCATGGATCTCAAGGCGCCGGATTCCGGCGAGGTCGAGCGCAACCTGTGGGCCAACCTGGATTGCCTGAACGCCCGCGACGAAATCAAGATCGTCATTGCCTCGCGCGGCGATTACGAATGGGCGCGCGACATCGTGCGCCAGCGGCAAATCGACCGCCTCTGTCCTGTCCTCTTTTCTCCTGCCCAAGGCCTGATCGAGCCCCAGTCGCTGGCTGACTGGATACTTGCCGATGGCCTGAACGTGCGTTTCCAGTTGCAGTTGCACAAGCTGCTTTGGGGTAACATGCAAGGAAAGTAGCGGACGGAGACAAAGTGTGGATCACAATCGTCGCAGGTTTTCTCGCGTTTCATTTCAGGCTGAAGCCCGTTTGTTCCTGCCGGATGGCGAGCATTCCGTCGAAATTCTCGACCTCTCGCTGCAGGGCGCCCTGATTCATCCGCTGGTGCCGATGTACGTTACGATCGGCACCAACGCTACCCTGAAGATTCGCCTCGACGACATGGGTACCAGCATACGCATGGAAGTGGCGATCGTGCACCACATGGCCAACTACTATGGTCTGGCTTGCCGGGAGATCGACCTCGATAGCGTGACGCACCTGCGTCGCCTGGTCGAGCTCAATCTCGGCGATGAAAAACTGGCCGAGCGCGAATTCTCCCTGCTGGCCAGCACCTGATTCGGCGAATATTCCCAGGGAATGAGGGAAGCACCGATTTATTCAGAAATGTCATTCCCGCGCACCCCAAGGGTACTTCCTTCGGGGCGAAAGCGGGAATCCAGGGAAATCAACGAACTGGATCTCCCCTGCGGCGGGGATGACGATTTGGTCAGCACTTCCTTCGCGCTTCCCTAGATTCCCAGGTAGCGGTGCCAGATCCCGTGGTCGGCGTCGAGTTCGGCCGAGCTGCCCTGCCAGACGACCTGGCCACGCTCGATGATGGTGTGGCGGTCGGCCAGGGCGATCAGCTTTTCCACGTATTTGTCGATGACCAGCACGCTTTGCCCCTCGCTGCGCAGGTGGGCCAGACAGGCCCAGATTTCGTCGCGGATCAGTGGGGCCAGGCCCTCGGTCGCTTCGTCGAGGATGAGCAGGCGCGGGTTGGTGACCAGGGCGCGGCCGATGGCCAGCATTTGCTGCTCGCCGCCGGAAAGCTGGTTGCCGAGGTTTTTCTTGCGCTCGAGAAGGCGCGGAAAGAGGTCGTAGACGCGGGCCGGCGTCCACGCCGTAGGCTGCTTGCGGCGATTGGCGAAAAAGGCGACCAAATGTTCGTCCACCGTCAGGTTCGGGAAGCACTGCCGGCCTTCCGGCACCAGCGCAATGCCGGCCCGGCCGATGCGGTCGGAGCGCCAGCCGGCAATGTCCTCGCCAGCGAAACGGATGCGCCCGGCCTTGACCGGCTCCAGGCCACAGATGGCGCGCAGGGTGGTCGTTTTGCCCATGCCGTTGCGGCCAAGCAGCGTTGCCGCCTCGCCTTCGGCCATGGCCAGTTCGATGCCGAACAGCACCTGGCTGGGGCCGTAGGCAACTTCCAGGCCGGATACTTCGAGCAAGGCGCTCACAGGTGGTCTCCGAGATAGGCCCGGCGCACGCCGGCATCGTTCTTCACCTCGTCCGGTGTGCCGGTGCAGATCAGTTGGCCGTTGACTAGGACTGAAATGCGGTCGGCCAGGCGGAACACGGCATCCATGTCGTGTTCGACGAGCAGGATGGTGACGTGGCGGGCGAGGTGTTCGATCAATTCGACCATGCGTGCCGATTCCTCGGGGCCGGTGCCGGCCATCGGCTCGTCGAGCAGCAGCAGTTGCGGCTTGGTAGCGAGTGCCATGGCCAGTTCCAGTGCCCGCTGTTCGCCATGCGACAGATTGCCGGCAACGACGCCGGCCTTGTCGGCCAGGCCGAGTTGTTCGAGGTGGCTGCGTGCCTCGTCGAAGAGGGCAAGCTCATGCCGTACCGGGTGCCAAAACCGGAAACTGCTACCGGCATCCGGCCGCCCCTGCACGGCAAGCGCAACGTTGTCGAGCGCCGACAGGCCGAGGAAGACGTTGGTGATCTGGTAGGAGCGCGCCATGCCGATCCGCACGCGCTGATGCATGGACAGCCGGGTGACATCCTGCCCGGCGAAATGCACACTGCCGGAATCCGGTTGCAGGGCGCCGGAAACGTGGTGGATGAAGGTGGTCTTGCCGGCTCCGTTGGGGCCGATCAAGGCATGCACTTCGCCGGCGGCGACGGTGAAATCGACATCCTTCAAGGCGTCTACGGCGGCAAAACGGCGCGACAGGCAGCGGACTTCGAGCAGGGATTCAGTCATGCCGCCTCCCGAACAGAGCGGCGACCCCCTTGGGGGCGAAGAGCACGACGCCGAGCAGGAGCAGCCCGAGGGCGATATGCCAGTGCGCGGTGAAGCCGACCAGGGTTTCTTCCAGCAGGAGCAGGACAGCCGCGCCCACCACCCCACCGTACAGGTAGCCGACGCCGCCAATGATGACCATGACCAGCAAGGTGCCGGATTGCGTCCATTGCAGCAGGTTGGGGCTGGCCAGCCCGGTCAGGTTGGTGAGCAGCGCGCCGGCCAGGCCGGCGAAGGCGCCGCCCAGCGCGAAAGCCAGCAGGCGATAGCGGAAGACCGGGTAGCCGAGTGCTTCCATGCGCGTTTCGTTCTCGCGGATCGCCTGCAGGGTGCGGCCGAAACGGGCATCGGCCAGGCGGCTGAAAAGCAGCATGCTCAGGGCCAGCAGGCCGAGTGCGGCGTAGAACAGCGCAGCATCGTCGGCCAGGGAAAAACCGGCCAGCAGCATTCGTCCGTTGAGCGGCAGGCCGTCGTCGCCGCCCCAACTGCGGGCCGAAACGAACAGGTAATAGGCCATCTGGGCGAAGGCCAGGGTGATCATAATGAAATAGACGCCGCGCGTGCGCAGGCTGACGGCGCCGACGAGCAGGGCGAACAGGCCGGCAATCCCCATGGCGAGCGGGAAGGCGATCAGCGCCTCGTTGATACCGGCCTGTTGGCAGATCGCTGCCACATAGGCGCCGGCGCCGAGAAAGGCAGCGTGGCCGAGCGACACCATGCCGCCGAAGCCGAGCACCAGGTTCAGGCTGGTGGCGGCCAGCGCGAAGATCAGCACGCGGGTGGCGAAGCCGATGTAGAACTCCTGGCCGAGGGCGGTGAGCACCGTTGGCAAGGCCAGGGCGGCGGCCAGCACGGCGAGGGAAAGCGGCTTCTGCCAGCGGGCGGGTTGGTAGAAGGCCATTTATGCGCGTGCCGGAAACAGGCCTTGCGGCTTGAAGAACAGGATGCCGGCCATCAGCAGGTAGATCAGGATCGAAGCCAGCGCCGGGCCGAGTGTCGATGCCGCATCGGCCGGCAGGGTGGCGCGCAGCAAGGTGGGCAGCAGGGCGCGGCCCAGGGTGTCGACAGTACCGACGATCAGGCTGCCGACCAGTGCGCCGCGAATGGAACCAATGCCGCCGATGATGATGACCACGAAGGCGAGGATCAGCACGCTCTCGCCCATGCCGACCTGCACCGCAAGGAGCGGCCCGAGCAGGCCGCCGGCCAGCGCACACAAGGCGGCGCCGAACACGAACACGGCAGTGAACAGCCCACGCACGTTGATGCCCAGCGCCTCGGTCATTTCGCGATTGGCAGCCCCGGCGCGCACCCACATGCCGACCCTGCTCTTGGCGACGAGCAGGTAGAGCAGGCCGGCGATGGCGATACCGAAGGCGATGATGAGCAGCCGGTAGGCCGGGTAGAAGAAGTCGCCGCCAAAGAGTGAGAACTCGACCGGCCCGGCCAGCGCCTCGGGCGGGTTGAGCATCAGCGCGGCCGGCCCCCAGATGGCGCGCACGGCCTCGTTGGCGATCAGGATCAGCGCGAAGGTGGCCAGCACCTGCGACAGGTGATCGCGCTGGTACAGGCGGCGGAACAGAGCCAGTTCGAGCAGCAGGCCGAGTACGGCCGCTCCCGCCACCCCGACGCCCAGCCCGATCCAGAACGAATCGGCCGCCTGTGTGGCGGCGGCGACGAAGTAAGCGCCCACCATGTACAGCGAGCCATGGGCCAGGTTGATGCAGTCCATGATGCCGAAGACGAGCGTCAGCCCGGCGGCGAGCAGGAACAGCATGAGGCCGAATTGCAGGCCGTTGAGGGCCTGTTCGAGGATCAGTTGGGTCATGCGGCCAATCCCGTCATTCCCGCGCCGGCGGGAATCCAGCGCAGCGGGCACGGCGCTTGGAATATCCCTGGATTCCCGCCGGCGCGGGAATGACGAAAGGGGTTCATGCGGTGATTTCCGGCCACAGATCGCGCCAGGTTGGATTGGTTTTCTCGATCAGCGCGATTTTCCAGGCGCGATTCCATTTGTTCATTTGTTTCTCACGCAGGATGGCTGCGCTCATTTCCGTGTGCTGCTCGAAATAGACCAGGGTATGGCACTGGTAGTCCTTGGTAAAGCCCTCGGCCAGACCTTCCTTGTGTTCCCAAATACGTTTGATGAGATCGCTCGTTACGCCGATATACAAAGTGCCGTTACGCTGACTAGCCAAGATGTAAACGGCAGGCTGCTTTTCCATGGGCTGTTAGTTAACCGTCATTCCCGCGTAGGCGGGAATCCAGAGCAGCAGGCTGCGGCTCTTGGGGCATTTCTGGATTCCCGCTTTCGCGGGAATGACAGAGGGTTGCAATCACTTCATCTTGCACTGCGCCACGTAGGCATCGGCGTGGTTGGTGAAGATGGTGCCCATGGTCTTGTTGGTGATGCGGCCGCTGGCATCTTTGCCGATGGCGCGCAGGACATAGTTCTGCACCGGGTAGTGGTTGCTGTTGAACTTGAAGTCGCCGCGCACCGACTTGAAGCGCTTGGCTTCGAGGGCCTTCTGCAGCGCCTTCTTGTCCTCGACATTGCCCTTCACGTCGCGCACGGCGCCGTCCATCATTAGCGCGGCGTCGTAGCCCTGCGAAGCGTAGAGCGACGGCAGGCGGCCGTATTCTTTCTGGAAATCGGCGACGAAGCGCTTGTTTTCCGGGTTGTCCATGTCGTGCGCCCAGTGCGACGAGTTGAACATGCCGAGCATCGAACCGCCGACCGCCTTGATGACGTCCTCGTCGGCCGAGAAGCCGGGGGCGAACAGTTGCGTATCGCGTGACAGGCCGGCCGACACGAACTGCTTGACGAAGTTGATGCCCATGCCGCCCGGCAGGAAGAAGAACAGGGCGTCCGGCTTGATGCTGCGGATCTGCGCCAGTTCGGCGGCGTAGTCGAGCTGGCCGAGCTTGGTGTAGATCTCCTCGGTGACGTTGCCCTTGTAGTAGCGGCGGAAGCCGGATACCGCATCCTTGCCGCCCGGGTAGTTCGGCGTGACGATGACGACGTTCTTGTAGCCCTTGTCCTGCACCACCTTGCCGACCGCCTCGTGCAGGTTGTCGTTCTGCCAGGCGACGTTGAAGAAGAAGGGGTTGCACTGCTCGCCGGCGTATTGCGACGGGCCGGCGTTGGCCGAGATGTAGAAGGTCTGGTTCTGGAAGACGGCCGGGCCGACGGCGAGCATGATGTTGGAGAAGACGATGCCGGTCATAAAGTCGACCTTGTCCTTCTTCAGCATCTTGTCGGCGGCCTGCTTGGCGATGTCCGGGTTCTGCTGGTCGTCGGCGACGATGACTTCGGCCGGCAGGTTGCCCAGCTTGCCGCCCAGGTGCTTGATGCCCAACTGGAAACCGTCGCGGATATCGACGCCGAGGCCGGCGCCGGGGCCGGACAGGGTGGATACCAAGCCGACCTTGATCTTGTCGGCGGCGTGGACGGAACCGGCCAGCAGCATGGCGGCGGCAAGGGCAGTCAGGCGAGGCGTCATCGGAATCTCCGGGCGTTTGGGCTAAAGCGGCAAATTGTAGCGCAGGAACAAGCAGATACCGTCGCGGTCTCTAGTCATTTTCGGGTATATTCGCGCCCCATGATGAAGCCAGCCGTCGTACTCCTTTCCGGTGGTCTCGATTCCGCCACCTGCCTCGCCATTGCCCGCAGCCAGGGCTTTGATGCTTATTGCCTGTCCTTCGACTACGGCCAGCGCCACAACGCCGAACTGCAGGCGGCCGAGCGCGTGGTCAAGGCGCTGGGCGCCAAGGAACACCGTGTCGTCAATTTCGGTATCGCCCAGTTCGGCGGTTCGGCGCTGACCGATACGTCGATCGCCGTGCCGACCGGCGGCGTCCAGCCGGGCATACCGGTTACCTACGTGCCGGCCCGCAACACCATCATGCTGTCGCTGGCCCTGGCCTGGGCCGAGGTGCTGGGCAGCGACGACATTTTTGTCGGGGTCAATGCGGTCGATTATTCCGGCTATCCGGATTGCCGCCCGGAATACATTGCCGCTTTCGAGAAAATGGCCAATCTCGCCACCAAGTCCGGCGTCGAGGGCCACAGGCTGAGCATCCACGCGCCGCTGATCGACTTGTCCAAGGCCGACATCATCCGGGCCGGCACGGCGCTCGGCGTCGATTACGGCCTGACCGTGTCGTGCTACCAGGCCGACAGCGAAGGCCGGGCCTGCGGCGCCTGCGATTCCTGCCGCCTGCGTGCCGAGGGCTTCGCCGCCGCCGGTGTGGCCGATCCCACGCAGTATCGCGCCTGAGCATGGACGCCGTTTCCGCCAACACCGTGCTCTGGCTGGCCTTCGCCGTCGCCTTCGTCTTCGGCGCCATCGGCCAGAAAACCCATTTCTGCACCATGGGCGCGGTGTCGGACATCGTCAATATGGGCGACTGGGGGCGCATGCGCATGTGGCTGCTGGCCATCGGCGTCGCCATCCTCGGCGCCGGCGCCTTGCATGCAACCGGCCAGATCGACCTCGGCAAGTCCATCTACCGCACGCCGAATTTCACCTGGCTGTCCTACCTGATCGGCGGTGCCTGCTTCGGCGTAGGCATGGTGCTGGCCTCGGGCTGCGGCTCGAAGACGCTGATCCGCATCGGCGGCGGCAACCTCAAGTCGCTGGTCGTGTTTGTCGTGCTCGGCCTGGTCGCCTACATGACCATGCGCGGCATCTTCGGCGTTTTCCGGGTCAATGTGCTGGAAAAGGCGGCTCTCGTCTTCCCCGGCGGGCAGGATATTCCGGCCCTGCTGGCTGGCGTCGGGCTGGCCCCGCAGACTGCCTTCTGGCTGGCCGTGCTCGGCCTCGGCGGCGGCCTGACCGCCTTCTGCCTGCTCAAGCGCGATTTCTGGACGCCCGACAACCTGCTCGGCGGCCTCGGTACCGGCCTGATGGTGGTGGCCGCCTGGTATGTCAGCGGCCATGTCGGCTACCTCGCCGAGCATCCGGAGACGCTGGAAGAAGCCTTTATCGCCACCAACAGCGGGCGCATGGAAGCGCTCTCCTTCGTCGCGCCGCAGGCCTATACGCTGGAATTGCTGATGCTGTGGTCGGACACCAGCCGTACGGTGAGCTTCGGCATCGCCACGGCGCTCGGCGTCATTGCTGGTTCCTTCGCGTGGAGCATTCTGACTCGCAATTTCCGCTGGGAAGGCTTCGCCAGTGTCGAGGACACCGCCAGCCACCTGCTCGGTGCAGCCTTGATGGGCTTCGGCGGCGTCGTTGCCATGGGGTGCACGGTTGGCCAGGGCATCTCCGGCTTCTCGACCCTGGCGCTGGGCTCCATCGTCACCTTCGCGGCCATCGTCGCCGGGGCGGCGGCCACCTTGAAATTCCAGTACTGGCGGTTGATGCGCCAAGCCTGAAGAAGGACTCAGGCGCCCTCGTTTTCCTTCAGCTTCTCGATGACCAGCGGGAAGGCGCCGGAGCCGATCAGGGCAACGGCCGACACGATGAAGGCCAGCCCGGCCATCGGGTCATCGAGCACCGGATGGATGGCGGCGCCGAAGCCGGCGAGGCTGATGGCACCGGGAATGGCACAGAGGATGCCGAGCCCGGTCAGGATCACGAAGGAAGCAGGGTAATGGCGCATGGCGACAGTGTAGACCAGTCCGGTTTGTCGTCGTGGGCGCGTTTAGGGCTCATCCCTCTGCCGTGAGCTTGGCTGGCTGGCGGCTCCTTGCCGGAGATTACAAGCAACCAATTGCCGAATTGATTGTCTTCTTGCACATCAAATGAGCCCGGGAAGCAGACCTTGGAAATAGATTCCTCCGCAAAGGCAGGCGTCGGCATTTTTGCCTTCGACAATACCTATGCACGAGCCTTGAAGGGTTATTACGCTCCGTGGACGCCAGCGCTTGCGCCGAGCCCGTCACTGGTCAAGCTGAATGAAACCTTGGCCGCTGAGCTTGGCGTGGACGCGCAGGCATTGCTTGCTCCCGATGGCATAAAAATCCTCGCCGGGAACATGGTGCCGCCAGGGGCCAACCCGATTGCCCAAGCCTACGCCGGCCACCAGTTCGGACAGTTTTCTCCCCGCTTGGGCGACGGTCGTGCGCTCCTGCTTGGGGAAATCATTGATCGTCAAGGGAAGCGCCGAGATATCGCCTATAAAGGCTCCGGCCCGACACCGTTTTCGCGGCGTGGCGACGGCAAGTGCGCACTCGGGCCGGCACTTCGGGAGTATCTGGTCGGCGAGGCCATGGCGGTATTGGGCATTCCCACCACGCGAACCTTGGCTGTGGTGGCAACGGGAGAAACCATCCGTCGAGATCACCCGCTGCCGGGGGCTATCCTCACCCGTGTCGCTGCCAGCCACCTCAGGGTGGGAACCTTCGAGTTCTTCGCTGCCCACCAGGGTACGGAGGCTGTGCGTACTTTGGCCAACTACGCGATCAATCGCCATTATCCGGAACTGGCCGAGGCTGAGCGGCCTTATCTCGAATTACTCAAGGCGGTTGCGATGCGGCAAGCCGACTTGGTGGCACGGTGGCTGGGCGTGGGCTTTATTCATGGGGTTATGAATACGGATAACATGACCATTTCCGGGGAAACCATCGATTACGGGCCCTGCGCCTTCATGGAGGCATATCATCCCCAGACCGTATTCAGTTCTATCGATACCGCTGGCCGCTACGCTTATGACCAGCAAGCATCGATCGCGTGCTGGAACCTTGCCCGTTTTGCCGAAACGTTGTTGCCCTTGATCGATGCGGATTCGGATCGAGCCATCAGCCTTGCCACAGAGGTGATTGCTGCTTTTCCCGAGCAACACACCGCGTGCTGGCTAAGCGTGATGCGAGCCAAACTCGGACTCTCCGCCAAGGGGGGCAGCGACGAAACAGACCAAATTCTTATCGATGATTTTTTCGCGCTGCTGCAGCGCGAACATATCGACTTCACCCAGGGATTCCGTGCGCTGTACAACTTGGCAGCAGGGAAGAGCGACCTTTTCCTCCCCCAGGCAAGTTTTGCCACGTGGCTGCAGCGTTGGCATACCCGCCAGCCCGAGCGCCCAACCCCTGTCTTAGTCGCGATGCAGCACGCAAACCCCTGCTACATTCCCCGCAACCACTTGGTCGAAGAAGCACTTGAGGCGGCGGTCGAGCACGGGGATCTGGTAGCTTTTGAAAGGCTGCTGGCCGTTATCGAGCGCCCTTTCGAAGAGCGCCCTGATGATGCCGCCTATGCCCAACCAGCGCCGCCGGAGGCCACGGCCCTGTATCGCACTTATTGCGGCACATAGCGCTGGAATACCGTCGAATTGACAGATCACTCGACGGTCTTGATCTCCTTGCCGGACGACGGCAGGCAAATGCTCCACACCTTCACGAAATGCTGATTTGAGCCACGCTGCTGCTGGTTGATCACGCCAAGGCATTTGTGCGCTCGGCCAGGCCGGCTTCATGCAGCAGGAAGCGATCCACAGCCGCTGATCCGGCTGCTTTCCACGGTCGACCGCGGATGCCCCCTCGTTGCCCAGCGGGGAAAATGCCACTGCTACAACATTGTTAAATTTTGTGAATTTTTTGGCAGTGCAAGGAAAATGTGCCAAATACCACATGTAAAATGGTGCAAAAAGAGCGAAAATAACAAAAAGATGAAACGCCAATATAATCAACCAATTACCCGGTATCGCCGTCAAATCCGAGAAAAATGAAGACACGCTCAAGTCAATCCTGCCTGGCCATTGCCGTCGCCCTCTCTCTTTCCGCCTGTGCCGTTATCCAGCCGGAACCCTACTCCGAGCAAACCCTGGCCGAGGTTGGCACGCAGGATCGGGCACGCGCCCAGCAAAACGTCGAGCCGGTCGGCGAATCGCTGAGCCTGGAGAAGGCCCTGGCCCGCGCCCTCAAGTACAACCTCGACCGTCGCGCCAAGATGATGGAAGAAGCGCTGGCCTTCAAGCAGCTCGATGTCTCCCACTTCGACATGCTGCCCAAGCTGCTGGCCCAGGCTGGTTACTACTGGCGCGACAACGACAAGATCAGTATGAGTCGCAACTCCCAGACCGGCCAGCTGTCGCAATCCCAGTTCATTTCGCAGGATCGCGAGCACATCGGCAGTTCGCTCGGCATCACCTGGAACCTGCTCGACCTCGGCCTCGGCTACTACAACACCAAGCAGCAGGCCGACCGCGTGCTGATCGCCGCCGAAAAGCGCCGCAAGGCCATGCACCTACTGATGCAGGACGTGCGCACCGCCTACTGGCGCGCCTATGCCGCCCAGAAGCTGCGCGGCGAAGTCCGTTCCGCCACCCAGATGGCCGAGGAAGCCCTGGCCGATTCGCGCAAGGCCGAGAACGAGCGCCTGCGCAACCCGGTCGACGCCCTGCGCTATCAGCGCCAGTTGTTGGAAAACCTGCGCCTGCTCGAAGCCATCGACCAGGAACTGTCCACCGCCAAGATCGAACTGGCTGCCCTGATCAACGTGCCCGTCGGCCAGCCCTTCACCCTGCTCGACCCGGGTTCCAGGCCGAACCGCCAGGCGCTCGATGTTCCCGTCGAGGTCATGGAGGAGCGCGTCATGTCGCTGAACGCTGACATTCGCGAGCAGCACTACAACGCCCGCATCGCCCGCGAAGAAACCCGCAAGACCCTGGTTCGCCTGTTTCCGAACCTGATCTTCAACTACAACACCAGCTACGACACCGACAGCTACCTGCTCAACAACAACTGGCGCGAAGCCAGTGTCCAGCTGTCGTTCAACCTGTTCAACCTGTTCACCGGCCCGACCCAGATGAAGCTGGCCGAGGCCGGCGTCGAACTGGCCGAGCAGCGCCGCATCGCCATGCAGATGGCCGTGCTCGCTCAACTCCACGTCGCCCGCCAGCAATATGCCAACGCCGTCAACCAGTTCGAGCGCGCCGACGCCATCTGGGAAACCGACAACCGCATTGCCGAGCACATGAAGAACCGCGAGGACTCGCGTACCCAGGGCAAGCTCGAAACCGTGGCCAACCAGACCACCACCATCCTCAGCCTGCTCCGCCGCTACCAGGCGCTCGCCCAGGCCCAGGCCGCCGAAGCACGCCTGCAATCGACGCTCGGCATCGAACCGGAGATCGGTAGCGTCGACGAAATCACCCTCGCCGACCTGACACGCGACCTACTGCGCAGTTCGGGCATGTGGAGCGGCCTCAAGGCCATGCAGCAGGGTGGGGCGGCCCAATGAGGCTTGCCGCACCGGTCTTGCTGCTCACCGCCGGGCTGGGCACCATCGCCCCGGCCCTGGCCGTCGAGCCCAAGGCAGCCGCGCCCGCCGCCGCTGCCAAGGCCGGCATCGAGCGCCAGGAAATCCGGGCGCAACTGCTGCCCCGCCGCTTCACCACCATCGCCGCCGAAATCGGCGCCAAGATCAACCGCCTGCCCATCCCGGAAGGCGGCGCCTTCAAGGCCGGCCAACTGCTCGTCGGCTTCGACTGTTCGATGCCGCAGGCCATGCTGCAGAAGGCCCGCGCCGAACTGAGCGCAGCCGAACAGACCAACGCGGCCAACAAGCGCCTGGCCGAACTCAACTCCATCGGCCAGCTCGAACTCGACCTGTCGCGCGCCGCCGTCGCCAAGGCCGGTGCCGAAGTCGGCGCCCAGCAGGCCGTTCTGGCCAAATGCACCATCACCGCACCCTTCGCCGGCCGCATCGCCGAGCAAAAAGTGCGCGAGCAGCAATACGTCCAGCCCGGCCAAGCGCTGCTCGACATTCTCGACGACAGCGTGCTGGAACTCGAATTCCTCGTTCCCTCGCTCTGGCTCGGCAACCTGCGGGTTGGCGAGAGATTCCAGATCGACATCGACGAAACACGCCGCAGCTACCCGGCCAAGGTCATCCGCCTTGGCGCCCGCGTCGACCCGGTCAGCCAGTCCGTCAAGGTCGCTGCCGCCATCGACGGCAAGTTCCCCGAGCTGATCGCCGGCATGAGCGGCAAAGTCCGCCTCAATCCTGCGCCCTGACCGCCGCATCCACACGTCTCCAAGCGCACCAAACACGCAGCCCCCGCCCCATTCCCCGAGTCCACCATGAAAAACCGCCACCATTCCAACGCCACTCCGACCCAGAGCCGCCTCGTCCGCCGCAGCCCACGGCCGCTGGCGCTTGAACAGCGCTTCATGTTCGACGGTGCGGCAGTGGCCGACGCGGCGGCTACCACAACGGCAAGCACGCCGGATGTCCATGCCGACATCCTGCACGTGTCAGTCGGGGCGGACAAGGCAACAGCCGCCCTCAATGCCGCCGTGCAACAGGCAGAAAAGATCGTTG
This sequence comes from uncultured Dechloromonas sp., assembly GCA_964507585.1. GTDB lineage: Bacteria > Pseudomonadota > Gammaproteobacteria > Burkholderiales > Rhodocyclaceae > Azonexus. The sequence continues at coordinate 19,848 of CAZDRS010000004.1, read as the reverse complement.
CCGACTACGTCCAGAATGCCGCCAACCGCAATCAACTCTTTCAGATTTTCAACGGCGGGCAGAACACACCATCCGCCGAGTGGAATCAGAATGTCGATACGCTGATAGCGGCAATCCATTCGGGAACCTATTCCCTGAATGTCGAGCTCCGCAGCAGCCAGGAAATGAATAACGCCCTCGCTGCATTCGCCAGCCATGGAGAAAACGGGCAGCCGGTCATTTACATCAATGCCGACTGGATTCAGACTAGCGCACCGGAAAGCCAGATCACCCGTGCACTCGTCGAAGAAATCGGCCATAGCCTCGACATCTCACTCAACTCGAACGGTGATACTCCAGGTGATGAAGGAGAGTTGTTTGCTGCTCAGGTTTTAGGCTCCACATTGAGCTACAGCGAGCAATTGCGGATTCAACAGGAGAATGACTTTGCCATCCTGTCGATCGGCGATCAACAGGTAAGTGCTGAAGAAGCGGCCAGTTCATTCAACGTCGCAAACGCCACGCTGGACTTCAGTGTAGGCGCCGGTGACTCAAAGATCGCTGGCAATACAAATTCGGTAGGTGAAACCTGGCTATACAGCAACGTTATTACCGTCGGCGGCCAGCAGATTGATGCAATTGTGAAGATGGTATCGAGTACTGGCACAATCTCCGCATTCGACAGCACATCCAATCCGTATAGCACTTCGGGTGGTACTGTACTATCAGGTGCGGACAAATTCTTACAGCCCAATTTTACCTGGGGTAACAGCGGCGGTTCCGCGGAGATAAGCGTCAGCTTTATCCTTGGCAACAGCTATAACGCCAGTACCAATCCCACCGGTACCGCCACGACGTTGAGGAACGTCTTGGTCAACTCGTATGACCTCGACTCATCGTCGGGAAACACAGGGAAACAGTACACCGATTTCACCGGCATTGGCGGCTACGAACTCAGCAGTACGTCAGCCCTCACTCGGACCACCCCCTCGGCGGGAGTCAGTCGCTTCATGCCTCCGACATCACCCGGCACAAACATCACTGCACTACCCGGCACCACTACCGGCGACAACTACCGTGTGCGCGTAAGTTACGATGAACTCTCGACATTGACGGTAACTTTAGGTGATTTGACAGGTGGAACGATCGCCTACTACGCACTTGATTTTGGCGTGGGCCCCACTTTCACCAACGTGGTGAATCACGACCTGGTACTAACTGGAGGGCCGCTGACCACCAGTGAGACTGGCACTACCGCCAGTTTCTCTCTCAAACTGTCTGCGGCTCCTACAGCCAATGTCACCGTCACGCTGACGGGGCTTGACACCACGGAAGGTAGCCTCTCCACGACCACGCTAACCTTCACCACTGCCAACTGGAATACGGCGCAAACGGTAACCGTTACCGGCGTTGACGACGTGATTCTTGATGGCAATATCACCTATACCTTAACCGCCACAACGAGCTCTTCTGATGTGAATTTCAACGGACAGACAGCCGTTGTTGACGTAACCAACCAGGACAATGAAGTAGCTGACACCACGCCGCCGACCATCGCCGTATCTGCCAGCAGCACAACACTGGGCTTATCTGATACGTCCACCATCACGTTCACCCTGTCGGAAGCATCGACCGATTTCGTCCAAGGCGATGTCACAGTCACCGGTGGCACCCTTTCCAACTGGACGGCCGTCAGCGGCACGGTCTATACGGCGACCTTCACACCCAATGCTGCATCCGGCACTGTCAGCGTCGCCAGCACCAAGTTCTCGGACGCCGCCGGCAACTTCAACAATGACGGGGGCGAGAGCAACAACTCGGTCAGCTTGACTTGGAGCAACGTCGACAGCCGCACGATCAGCGTGACTGGCTACGGCCCGGTCAACGAAGGTTCGCAGTACGCCATGTTTACCGTCACCGCCATCCCGGGCAACGACCTCGATCTGGCACTGCAGGCACCGAGCAGCGGCACAGCCGCGGCCTATGCCGGATTCACCACGCTGCAATACTCGACCGACGGCACCACCTGGACGACCTACGACGCCACCCACAAGCCCAACGTCCCCGCCGCCGGCATGGTTTACGTCCGTGTCGACATCACTTCCGAACACGACAATACCTACGAGGGGGCCGAGAAGTTCGCCCTCAAGGCCAGCTACACCACCAATACCGCCATCAACGCAGCGGCTGACGACACCATCATCGACGACGGCACCGGCACCAAGTACCCCGGCACGATCACGGGCGGCAATCCCGGCACCGATACCACCAGCCTCGACGATGACCGCACAGTCAGCGTGACCGGCTACGGCCCGGTCAACGAAGGTTCGCAGTACGCCATGTTCACCGTCACCGCCATCCCGGGCAACGACCTCGATCTGACACTGCAGGCACCGAGCAGCGGCACAGCCGCCGCCTATGCCGGCTTCACCACCCTGCAGTATTCGACCGACGGCACCACCTGGACAACCTACGACGCCACCCACAAGCCTACCGTCCCAGCCGGCGGCAAGGTGTACGTCCGTGTCGACATCAGCTCCGAGCAGGATACCAACTACGAGGGCGCCGAGAAGTTCGCCCTCAAGGCCAGCTACACCACCAATACCGCCATCAATGCAGCGGCCGACGACACCATCATCGACGACGGCACCGGCACCAAGTACCCCGGCACGATCACAACAGGCTCGCCCGACTCCAGCACCAGTACGCTGGACGATGACCGCTCCGGCACCATCACCGTTACCGGCGGCAATTACAACGAAAACTCGCCGCGCGCAGTTTTCACGGTCAACGCCACTTCCGGCCAAACTCTCGATCTGGCCGTCCATGACAGCGCCGCTCCCGGCAAGGCAGCCACCACCGGCCTGGCTGGCGCCCCCTTGTATTACTCGCTTGACGGCGGCGCTACCTGGGTACTGTACACCGGCCCCATCACGGCAGGCAGCCTGCCGATCCTGGTCGCGGTCGACATCACGGCGGAACGCGACAACGTGTTCGAGGGCGAGGAGCAGTTGCAGTTGATCGTCAACGCCGGCCAGCCGACCCAGGCCAGCGGCTATTCTTCGATCTTCGACGACAATACCGGCACCGTCACCGATCCGATCGACGCGAACACGCACAACAACACCGGCGCCGACAACGGCAGCACCAAGGACGACGACCGCCCCGTGCCACCCGCTCCGACAGCACCGCCGGTTGCCCCGCCCGTCGCCCCTGTGCCGCCTGCTCCGGCCGAGCCGGCGCCCGTTGCCCCGCCGCCGGCGCCGGTTTTCGACTCCACCCTGTTGCCGCCGAGCAGCCCGCTCACCGCGCCGCCGAGCGCGGAACGCCCGACCGCCCCGGTCATTCAGGACTACGTTACCCTGCGGGCAACCGGCCAAACCGGCTACATCGGCGATGCCTACACCAGCCCGACCGGCTTCCGCATCGTGGTCAAGGAGGCCCCGTATTCGGCCCTGACGCTCTTCCGCGGTGTTGCCGACCAGTACGCCGACACCGGCAGCCGCAGCACCTTCGCCGTTCCCTACGATGCCTTCGCGCATACCGACCCGAACGAGCGCATCACCCTGACGGCCGGCCAGTCCGACGGCAGCAAGCTGCCGGCCTGGGTGCAGTTCGATGCGAGCAGCGGCAAGTTCACCTTCCAGGCGCCAGCCGGCTATGTCGGTGAGCTGAAGATCAAGGTCACCGCCCGCGATAGCCAGGGCGGGGAAGTCAGCACCTTGTTCCGCTTCAACATCGGGCAAAAGCGCAGTGGCCTCGATGGCCGCTCCGGCCTCAGCGAGCAGTTGCGCCTGGCGACCCGTCCGGCGCCTACCGCCCGCCTGGCCCAGGTTGACCTGCGCACGACCCGTCCGGTCGGCAAGGCGGCTTGATGGCAGGAGAAAGCCCGTTTACCGCGCACCCGCCAGGGAAGTGCTGATTAAGTCGTCATCCCCGCGTAGACGGGGATCCAGTTCTTTGATTTCACTGGATTCCCGCTTTCGCCCCGAAGGAAGTACCCTTGGGGTGCGCGGGAATGACGGAGGGTTTCTTTTTCTATGTCTCATCAAGATAGCAACACTGCACTGGCCAGGCTCATCGACCTGACGCACCGTGCCCGCCATGCAGGCAGTACGCAAGCCTTGCAGTTCATGGCGGTCAACGACAGCCATGAACTGGCGCCTTACCGGCAGGCCGCGCTCTGGCGGCAGGCCGGCGGCGTCGCCTGCCTGTCGGGCGTCATGCAGGTCGAGGCCAACGCGCCTTACGTGTTGTGGCTCAACGCCGTCTGCACCGAGTTGGCGCAGACGGCCCCGACGGCACAGCCTTGCGGTGCAGCCAGCCTGGATCCGAAATTCGGCAACGAATGGGCCGAATGGCTGCCGGAGCACGGCCTGTGGCTGCCCATGCCGGCAACCGACCAGGCTGGCACCAACGCCGGCGGCCTGCTGCTGGCCCGCGACCTGCCGTGGTCGGAGCCGGAAATCCAGTTGCTGCAGGAATGGTTCGATGCCTGGCAACACGCCTGGCAAGGGCTGCATCGCCCGTCGCCCTGGTCGTGGCAGACGCTGCGTGCGGCTTGCCGCAAGGCCTGGCAGAGCCCGCCCGCCCGCAAGTGGTGGCAAACGCCGCGCGGGCGCTGGGCGCTCGGCGTGCTCTTCGTCGCCCTCTTCCCGGTCCGCCTCAGTGTGCTGGCCCCGGGCGAGCTGGTGCCGGCCAACCCGGCCGTCATCCGGGCGCCGCTCGACGGCGTGATCGAAGCCTTCCAGGTCCAGCCCAACCAGGCGGTCAAGAAAGACCAGCCGTTGTTCGGCTTCGATGAAGCACTGATCAGGGCCAAGCTGGACGTGGCCCGACAGGCGCTGGCGACAGCCGAGACGGAATATCGCCAGACCACCCAGCAGGCGCTGGCCGACGCCAAATACAAGGCCCAGCTCGCCGTGCTGACCGGCAAGATCGAGGAAAAACGCGCCGAGGCGCTGTTTCTCGCCGACCAGCTGGGACGCGCCAAGGTGCTCGCCCCGCAGGACGGTATCGCCCTGCTCGACGATCCGTCGGAATGGATCGGCCGCCCGGTCAACGTCGGCGAGCGCATCATGCGCATCGCCGCCCCGGACGACGTCGAGATCGAAGCCTGGGTGCCGCTGGCCGACGCCATCCCCCTGCCGTCCGATGCCGCGGTCAGCCTCTACCTGGCAGCCAGCCCGCTGACGCCGGTCGACGCCACCGTGCGCTACTTCGCCCACGATGCGGTCGAACGGCCGGATGGCAATTTCGCCTATCGCGTGCGCGCCCGCCTCGACGGCACCACCGCGCATCGCGTCGGCCTCAAGGGTACGGTACGCCTGAACGGCAGCCGCGTGCCGCTGATCTACTGGGTGTTGCGCCGGCCGCTGGCCAGTATCCGCACCACGCTCGGCTGGTAGGCATGGTGCTGCCGCCCTTGCGTGAGGAGCTGGCCCTGCTGCCCGGCCCGGAACTGGCCGACGGCCAGCCGAGCTGGACGCTGCACGACCCCAGCCGCAACCGCTTCTACAGCCTGGATTGGGCGACGGTGGAGATTCTGCGCCGCTGGTCGCTCGACGAGGCGGAGGCCATCGTCGCCGCCATCGCCACCGACACCACGCTGCACCTGACGACCGACGACGTCGACGGCGTCGCCCGCTTTCTCGGCGACAACCAGCTGCTCAAGCCGGACGCCTCGACCTCGCAGCGCTTCACCCAACTCGCGCTGAAGAGCCAGGGCAGCAAGCTCAACTGGCTGCTGCACCATTACCTCTTCTTCCGCATCCCGCTGGTTCGCCCCGATGCCTGGCTGGATCGCATGCAAGGGCTGGCCGGCCTGTTCTACACCCGCGGCTTCGCCCTGCTCACGCTCGTTGCGCTGGTCACCGGCCTCAGCCAGGTGTGGCGCAACTGGGATGCCTTCACCACCTCGCTGGTCGACACCTTCAACTGGGAGGGCCTGGCCGTCTACGGCTGCGCGCTGTTCCTGGTCAAGCTGCTGCACGAACTGGGCCACGCCTTCACGGCCAAGCGCTTCGGCTGCCGCATTCCGAGTATGGGCGTCGCCTTCCTTGTACTGTGGCCGATGGCCTACACCGACACCAACGAAACCTGGCGCCTGACCGACCGCTGGCAGCGCCTGAAAGTGGCGGCCGCCGGCATCGCCACCGAACTGATCATCGCCGCCTGGGCGACGCTGGCCTGGGCGCTGCTGCCGGACGGCGCCCTGCGCTCGGCCGCCTTCGTCCTCGCCACGACCAGCTGGGTGGCGACGCTGGCCATCAACGCCAGCCCGTTCATGCGATTCGACGGCTATTTCATCCTGGCCGACTGGCTGGAAATCCCCAACCTGCACGAACGCAGCTTCGCACTGGCCCGCTGGAAACTGCGCGAATGGCTGTTCGCCCTGGGCGACGACAAGCCCGAACATTTCCCGCCCACCCGGGAAAAAGCGCTGATCGCCTTCGCCTGGGTCGTGTGGCTGTACCGCCTGGTTGTTTTCCTCGGCATCGCCGTGCTGGTCTATCACTTTTTCATCAAGCTGGTCGGCATCCTGCTCTTTCTGGTGGAAATCGTCTGGTTCGTCGCCCTGCCCATCCGCCATGAATTGCAAGCCTGGCTGGCGCGCTGGCCGGAGATCCGCCAGCAAAAGCGCAGCCGGATCAGCACCGGCATCGCGCTCGCCATCCTGCTGCTCGCCGTCATTCCCTGGCCGAGCCGGATCATCGCCAGCGGCACGCTGCGCCCGGCGGAAATCTGGCCGGTCTTCGCCCCGGCCGGCAGCAAGGTCGCCGAACTGGCCTACCACGAAGGCGACCCGGTGGCCGCTGGCGCCCCGATCCTGGTGCTCGACGCGCCGGAACTGGTCGTTCGCCAGAAAGCCGCTGCCGCCCGTCTGGAGCGCCTGCGCTGGCAAGCCGCCTCGGCCGGCTTCGACGCGGAGTCCCGCAGCCGCCTGCAAAGCGCGCAGGACGAACTGGCCACGGCCGACGCCGAACTCAAGGGCATCACTGAGGAACTGGCCCGCTACGCCCCGCGCGCGCCGTTTGCCGGCCACCTGCACGACCTCGACCCCGACCTGCGTCCCGGCCACTGGGTCGCCAAGAATGAACGCATCGCCCAACTGGTCGGCGATGCAGGGCTGGTGGTCGAAACCTATGTCGATGAAGCCTCGGTCAAGCGGCTGACGATTGGCGACAACGGCGTGTTCATCGCCGACTCGGCCAGCGGCCCGGCCCTGTCGCTCACCGTCACCCACATCGATGCCGATGCCAGCCACGTCCTCGGCAACCGGATGCTGGCCGCCCCGGTCGGCGGGCATATCCTGGTTCGCGACAAGAAAGGGCAACGCATCCCGGAGCAGGCGGTCTACCGCGTCAGCCTCGCCGTCGACAGCCCGCCCGGCAGCCTGGCCGGCCAATCCTGGCGCGGCCAGGTGAGCATCCGGGCCCGTTGGGAAGCGCCGGCCCTCCGCTACCTGCGCCACCTGCTCGCCGTGTTGGCGCGCGAAGCCGGGTTTTAGGGAGCGCTGCCAACGCGCAGCCATTGCAGCATCAGCACGAACAACTTGTCGGGATCGACCGGCTTGGTAATGAAGTCGTTCATGCCGGCATCCAGGCAGCGGGTACGATCTTCGGTGAAGGCGTTGGCGGTCATAGCGATGATCGGTACGGCTGCGCAGCCAGGCATCTCCCGAATGGCCTGGGTGGCGGCCAGGCCGTCCAGTTCGGGCATTTGCATGTCCATCAGGATCAGGTCGTAGCTGTGCTGTAGGGCCATGTCCAGGGCCTCGGCGCCGTTGGTGGCGATATCGACGGTAAAGCCCAGCGTTTCGCGCAGCAGTTCGAGCGCTACTTCCTGATTCACCCAGTCGTCCTCGGCAACCAGTACGCGGCAGGTGGCGAATTCGCGGCGCAAGGTCTCCTCGGCTTCCTGGCCGGCAGCCGCAGCCACGGTGCTTGACATGGCACGTGGCGCGGCGCGGGGTAGGGTGATCTTGAACGAAAACACGCTGCCCTGCCCCGGCGTGCTGGCCAGCTGGATGTCACCGCCCATCAGGCGCACCAGGCGCTGGCAGATGGGCAGGCCGAGGCCAGTGCCGCCGTATTTGCGCGTGGTCGAGCCGTCGGCCTGCTCGAAGGGGTTGAAGATGCGTGCCTGGGCTTCGCTCGGAATGCCGATCCCGGTATCCCGCACCGCTAGCTCGACCTGCACGGTATCGGCCTGCTCGTCGACGATTTCGACGACGATGCATACTTCGCCGCGCTCGGTGAATTTGATGGCGTTACCAGCCAGGTTGAGGATGACCTGCTGCAGGCGCAGCGGGTCGCCAAGCAGCGAGAGATCGTGCAGGCGTTCATCGACCTCGACGCTTAAGCGCAGATGGGCCGCTTCGGCGCGCGGGGCGAGCAGGTTGGCGGTGTCGTCGAGCAGGGCCGAGAAGCAGAAGGGCGTTTGTTCGAGCTGCATACGGTCGGCATCGATCTTCGACAGGTCGAGAACGTCGTTGAGTAGTTGCAGCAGGTGGTTGGCGGCGTTGTCGATCTTGTTCAGCTTGTCCATCTCGGCCGGGTTGGTGTTCTGCCGCTTGAGCATGTAGGTCATGCCGATGATGGCGTTCATCGGAGTGCGCAATTCGTGGCTCATGTTGGACAGGAAAGCGCTTTTGGCCCGGTTGGCACTCTCGGCCACTTCCTTGGCTACCGACAACGCCTGGGTGCGTTCCCGCACCGTGTCTTCCAGGTGGTCGCGCTGGTCGGCCAACTGGCGGTCGCGTTCGGCAATTTCGCTGAGCATGGTGTTGAAGGTGGTGCCCAGGCGCCCGATTTCGTCATCCGAATAGACCTTGGCGAGGCGGGAATAATCCTTCGAGTCGGCAACGTATTGCGCCGTGTCGGTCAGCGAGTTGAGGGCGGCCAGCGTGGCATTCAGCATCCGCCGGGCAATGACGAAGGCGATCCAGAAGGAGAGGGTCAGCGCAGCCAGGGTGAGTCCCAGGTTCAGGATGATGGTTCGCCAAACCTGGCTCAGGCCCGACGTGATGGAAACCGAGCCGACGATGCCGTCTTCCGAGCGGATGGGGTCGACGACCGTAATGCTTGTCCAGTCCGTGTAAACCGTACGTTCGCGGTGCGGCAGGTTGCCTGGCCCGTTGTTGGCCGTCTGGCCAGATGCATCGTAGGTGTGGCGGAAGCTCGAATCGAGGCTGACCAGGCTGATTTGCTGGATATCGGGGTGGCGGGCGAAGGAGCTGAGCAGTTGCTGGGCCCCGTTGCCGTCATTGAATTCGATGACCGCCGAAGCGTTGAAGGCGACCACATCGGCCATGGCGAACAATTCCGCGGTCTTGGCCTGGCGACGTTGATCGACTTCGCGGACGGCGAAGGAAATGAAGGAAAGCAGCAGGCCAATGCCCAGCGAGGTGGCGATGGCCAGCGCGATTTTCCGGTGGATGCTTGGTCGTGAATTCATGTTTATCGCTCGGGCCCGATCGCCCGTTGCGCCAGCCGCATCATCTGCGAACTGGCGACAAGCCCGTTGCGGGTGAGCACATTGACGTTGACGATGAACTGGATGCGGCTACCGCTGCGTACCAGTTCGATGCCACCACCCAGGCGGGCGAATCCTTCCTGGTCGCTGACGGTCAGGCAGGGCGTGTTGTCGAGCCAACGCAGTACGGCACCGGTACGGGTTTCTTCGAGGGCGGGAATGTAGAGCAGTTGGCAATCGGCCATCTCGTCCGGTTTGCCTACCCGGCGGACGTGCAGCGTCCGGCCGCCAATCTGGCGACCCTCGTAGGCAGCCAGGGAAGGGGCCAGGGCATCGCGGCCAAACAGGCAAATGGTGTTGGTCATCCGGCTGCTGGCTGGCCAGTCGATGTACTTCATAAAATTGACCAGGTACGCCGCTTCCAATTGCTGTTCGGTATCCGGCGCCGCCAGGCCGAGCGACCCCCACAGGCTGAACACGGCAGCCAGCCAGGCATGGCGAAGGTTTCGGGTACGCTTGCCCGAAACATGGGGCATGTTCAGAATTTCCAGACGCCACTCAAGAAGACGGAGGGAGCAAGCAGGGCTGGCGTCGCTGGCAGGTAGTCGCCGATGTACTCGACCCGGCGCTGGCCGATCAGGTTGCGGCCAGTGACGGCGATTTCCATATTCGGCGTCAGCTTGTGGGCGTAGCGCAGATCGAGGGTGACATAGCCGGGAATCCGGTATTCCGTGGCGTAGGGCCAGGGCGGCAGGTAGAAACCCGACGAGGCGCGCAACCAGGCATCGAATTGCCGATCCTTGGTGATATTCCACTGCGAGCGCAGCGAAGCGGTATGGCGGGGGGTTTCCCGTTCGTTCATCGCTCCCCTTGCCTGGGCACCCGGATCGGCCGCATCGTCCATGTTCACATGCGTCCAGGCATAGGAAAGCTGCAGGCGCCAGGATGGCAAAACCAGCCAGTCCAGGCTGATCTCGGCGCCGCTCAGCCAGCCGCCAAGATCGTTGTTGCGAACCGTTTCCTGCACGAAATAGACGGGAAGTGGCATGAGTACCGGATAGGCAGCGCCCAACCGGGTGGTGACCACGTGCGAATAGCGATAGCGGTAGAGCGAAGCATCGAAGCCCAATTGCTGCGTCAGGTGGCCGCGATAGCCAAGCTCGACACCCTCCATGTTTTCCTGGCGCAGTTGCCCGCCGTCGGGACGCGATATGGTGAATACCGGCAAGAAGGGAGCCGTGGATGTCGGCGGCGTGTAGACGGCGCGCAGCGTGACATCCTGTTCGCCCCGGGCCGGCATGCGAGGTGCCCGGGAGTATTTGAGCCACAGCGTGTCGGTCGGTGTCGGCGTCCACATCAGCGTGGTATTGGGCGAAAAGCCGGTGCCGCCCAGATTGGTGTGATCCAGGCGGGCGCCGATGCCCAGGCGCAGGGTGTTGGGCAGCAGTGTCCAGTCGTCGTGCAGGAAAATACCGCCGATATCCTGCTGGTACGACCAGTTCCGCATGTTGATGACGTTCGTGTAGGCGAAGCTGTTGTCGTCGGAAATCGAACGGTAGGACACGCCCCACAGCAGGTCGTGCTGGCCTATGGTGTAGCGACCCTGATAGTCGATGTCGAACTGGAGGTGGTGTTCGGAAATAAAGCCGGAAAAATCGCTCGAGGAAGCGGTCAGCGAGGATTGCAGCGATGACTCGATGCCGCCGTTGCTCAGCCAGCGATAGCGTCCGCCCAGCGACTGGGTCGAGGTGTCCTGCTTGATCGGCACGGAACGCAGGGCGGCAGGCTGGGCAAGGTCGAGGACGGATGGAAATAGATCGCCCAACGACGATTCGGCGGCGTTGGCCCAGATGCTGACATCGCTGCCGGCACCCAGCGAACGGTCGAAGCGGAAGTCGGCCAGCCAGTTTTGCAGGCGATCCTCGCTGCGCTCCCGGTTGGCGGCCTGGTACGAAGGCTCGGCATGGCGGCCCTGTACCGACAACTTCCAGAAAGTGTCGGCATCCAGGCTGGCCCCGCTTCGGGCATACAACTGCCCGAGGCCATTCGTGCCGGCACCGCCGGCCACGGCGTCGCCTTGTTGCTTGCGCGTATGCTTGCTGATGATGTTGATCACGCCATTGACCGCATTGACCCCCCACATTGCCGCCCCGGCGCCCCGAATCACTTCGATGCGCTCGATATCCTCCAGCGGAATCAGGTCGGTTTCCCACACCACGCCGGAAAAGAAGGGGTTGTAGATGCTGCGGCCGTCGATCAGTACCTGCAGCTTGTTGGCAAAGCGGCCGTTGAAGCCGCGCGCCGTGACGGCGTAGCGCCCGCTATCCACCTGCCCGACCTGGATGCCCGGCACCATGCGCAGCACATCGGGCAGGGCCAGCGCGCCGGAGCGGCGGATGTCGTCAGCCGAAATGACGAAGGCGGCTGCCGGAACCGTGCTCAGGTTCTCGTTGCGGCGGGAAACCGAGGAAATCTCGGTATTGGTCAGTTCTTCGAGGCTGAAGTCATCATCCGAAGTCGTCTGGGCGATGGCGGGCGACAGCAGGAACGACAACGAAACTGCCAAGGCCGGCAGCCTGGTCTGCATGGTCTTGTGCATGGGGGCGATGCCCTTGGTATTATGACTTTAGAACTATGCCAGCTTCAGCAGCGATGCTCAATGCAGGATAGAGCTTCCCGGGGCAGGTTTTCTGTCCAAAAAAGCAAAAAAACCGACAGGAGCCGCAGCGCCTGCCGGTTTTTTGGGTTTATGCCGTGTTTTATTGAATCTGCTGGATACCGGCCAGCACCCAGCCGCGGCTGTTGTCGGTCGGCTTGGTCATGTGCCAGATTTCGTCGAACGGTGCGGCGGCGGCATCCTTCTCTTCGCGGATCAGGCCGCTGAAGCGAACGCTGATGATGTAGCGGCCGGCTTCCTCGGTGACATCCAGCACCTCGGCGTTGAGCTGCACGACGTCGGTTTCCTGCTTGGCGTTACCGCGCTCGGCCATCTCCATCTTGATCTCGGCGAACATTTCCGGCGAGGTGAATTCGCGGATGTCGTCGAGATTGCCGGCATCGTTGGCAGCCTGCAGACGGATGAAATTGACCTTGGCGTTGCGTACGAAGCCTTCGGCATCGAAATCGGCCGGGATGTTGGCAACCGGAGCCGCCGCGGAACCGCCGGCCGGCGTGAAGTCACGTTGCGGCGCATTGCCACCGTACGGAGCACCGGCACCGGCGTACTGCATGTCGTTACCCTGAGCGGCGGCGGTCTTCTTGCGCATGAAGAAGCCGATCACGCCAACGACCACCATGGCGAGCAGGGCCATCATCATAAAGTTGGCCAGTTCGGCACCGAAGCCGAAGTGCGAAGCCAGGGCGGCCAGGCCGATACCGGCGGCGAGGCCGGCCAGCGGGCCCATCCACGAACGCTTGGGCTGGGCCTGCGGGGCGGCGGCCGGTTGATTGGCCGGGGCTGGTGCGGTAGCCTGGCGCGGCGCCTGGGCCGGGGCCGACTGATGCGTGTTGCTCGGTGCAATCGACTGGCGCTGCATGCCGGACGAGCTGCCGCCGCCCAGGCGCTTGGCCTCGGCGTCGTTGATCTGCAGGGTGAAGCCGAGCACCAGGGCGGCGGCCATCATCACGAAGTTTTTCATTCCTTGTCTCCTGTTTCGGGAAATTGACCGGCGTAGTGTAACCGCACTGTGCTCCCGTAATAACCAGAAATATCGGTGATTATTCTTCGGTATTTTCGAATACTTGGCGAGGGGCTGATTTATTCAGGAATGTCATTCCGGCGCAGGCGGGAATCCAGAAATGCTCCGGGAGAACCCCTGGGTTCCCGCCTGCGCGGGAACGACGGCGATCCTGGTCGGCAGCCCGTGCCTTCTTAACTGAACGGTATTGCCCTTAGCCAAGCAGCGCGGCGACGGCGGCCGGGTTGGACGGGAAGTAGAAGTGGATATACGAAGCGGTCAGCCGGCTCCGCCGGTAGATCGCCTCGCCATCGCGGCCATCGGCGGTTTGGGCGCGCACCAGCGGGGCGAGCGGCGTTTCACTCTTCGAATAATGGAAGGTATGGCCGGACAGGCGACCTTCCGGCAGGTCGACGAATTGCGTGCCAAGGGCGGCCAGCCGCTCCTGCATGACCGAACGGCCGGGCAGCAGGCCGCCGAAGCGATGGGTGGTGCCGGCTTTGTCCACGACGGCCTCGAACAGGCTCATCATGCCGCCGCATTCGGCCAGCAGCGGCTTGCCGCTGTCGACGTGGGCATGCAGTTGCTGCCACAGGGCCGTATTGGTGCCGATGGCAGCTGCGTGCAGCTCCGGGTAGCCGCCGGGCAGCCAGACGGCATTGCAGGCGGGGAGCGCATCGCCGGCCACGGGCGAGAGGAAGGCAAGCTCGGCACCGAGGCGGCGCAGGGTGTCGAGATTGGCCGGGTAGATGAAGCCGTAGGCCGCATCGTGGGCGATGGCGATGGTTTTGCCTCCAAGCAGCGGCGGCAGGTTCGGGGCAGCGGCGGCCGGGAAGTCGACGGGTGCCGGCAGGTCGACCGTGGCGCTGGCCGCCAAGGCATCGGCCAGTTTGTCGAGCCGGCTGCCGAGGTCGTCGATTTCTGCCGCCTGGAGCAGGCCGAGATGGCGCTCGGGCAGGCTGTCCTCGCTGTTCGGCAAGGCGCCGAACCAGCCCATGCCCGGGGGCAGGCTGCTGTGCAGGAATTCGGCGTGGCGCGGGCCGGCGACGCGGTTGGCGAGCACGCCGGCGAAAGGCAGGCCGGGGCGGTAGCTGGCCAGGCCGTGGGCAACGGCGCCGAAGGTTTGCGCCATCTTGCCGGCATCGATCAGGGCCATGACCGGGATGGCGAAACGCTCGGCGATGTCGGCAGCGGAAGGCTCACCGTCGAACAGGCCCATGACGCCCTCGATCAGGATCAGGTCGGAATCGGCCGCCGCCTGGGCCAGGCGCCAGCGGGCGTCGGCCTCGCCGCACATGCCGAGATCGAGGTTCTGGCAGGGTCGGCCGCTGGCAAAGGCGTGGATTTGCGGATCGAGAAAATCCGGCCCGCACTTGAAAACGGTGACGCGCCGGCCCTGGCGGGCATGCAGGCGGGCCAGGGCCGCGGTGACGGTGGTCTTGCCCTGGCCGGAGGCGGGGGCGGCGATGAGGAGGGCGGGGCAGGCGGGCATCAGAACTCCAGCCCGGGCATGGCCTTGATGCCGCTCTGGAAGGCATGTTTTTCCATGCCGATGTCACTCACCGTGTCGGCTACCTCGCGCAATGCCTCGGGGGCAGCGCGACCGGTGATGATGACGTGCTGCATCAACGGCCGTGACAGCAACTTGGCGATCACGGTATCGAGATCCAGCCAGCCGTATTTGAAGGCGTAGGTCATTTCGTCGAGGATAACCAGGCCGATGTCCGGGTTGCTCAGGTGCTCGCAGGCCACATCCCAGGCCGCTTGTGCCGCACGGGCATCGCGCTCCTTGTCCTGCGTTTCCCAGGTAAAGCCCTCGCCGCCGACATGCCAGGCAACGCCCGGCTGCTGCCGAAAGAACGCCTCCTCGCCGGTGCCCGAGCGGCCCTTGACGAACTGCACCACGCCGACCTTGAGGCCGTGGCCCAGGGCACGGGCGACGACGCCGAAGGCGGCGCTCGACTTGCCCTTGCCGTTGCCGGTATTGATCACCAGAACGCCGCGCTCTTCCTGGGCTGCGGCGATCTTGCCGTCGATGACGGCCTTCTTTTTCTGCATGCGTTGTTCGTGCGTAACGGTCATTTTTCTATTCCGGGATGAAGCAGCGTTGGCCGCGGTCTTCGATCTGCCGCAGGCCATGGCCGTAAAGATCGGACAGCGTTGCTGCCGTAAGGATTCGATCGACCGGCCCCTGGTCGATGCGGCCGTCGCCGTGCACCAGCAGGGCGCGGTCGCAAAAACGGTGGGCCAGCGCCGGGTCGTGCAGCACCATGACGACGCCCGCCCCGCAGTCGCGAGCTGCCCCGGCGAAAAGCGCCAGAACGGCCATCTGGTGGTTCAGGTCGAGGTGCGACAGCGGTTCGTCCAGCAAATAAAGCGGCGCCGCCTGGGTGAGCAGCGTGGCGATGCCCAGGCGCTGGCGTTCGCCGCCGGACAGCGTATGTACCTGCCGCGTTTCCAGGCCGGCCAGGCCGACCGCCTGCAGTGCCTGGCGAGCCAGTTCGGCATCGTGCGTCGATTCCCAGTCCCAGCGCCCAAGATGCGGGTGGCGGCCGGTCAGGGCCGTTTCCAGCACCGTCGAGCCAAACGGGTCGGTCTGGAACTGCCCCAGCCAGGCCCGGCGTAGCGCCGCCTGCCGCGGATGGAGCAGCGCCGCATCCTCGCCGCCAAGCAGCACGGCACCACCGGCCGGCGGGCGCAGCCCGGCCAGCGTGGCGAGCAAGGTCGACTTGCCGGCGCCGTTGCGGCCAAGGATGGCTAGCCGCTCACCGGCTGTCAGGCTCAGATCGAGACGGTCGATGATCGTCTTGTCACCAATCGCTACGCGCAATTGCCGTGTTTCGAGCAAGGCCTGGCTCATTTCGGCTGCCTCGACAGCAGGAACAGGAAAACCGGCACGCCGATCAAGGCCGTCAGCACGCCAACCGGTAACTGTTGCGGGGCGATCAGCGTGCGGGCCAGGGTATCGGCCAGCACCAGCAGCGAGCCGCCGGCCAGCACCGAGGCCGGCAACAGCAGGCGCTGGTCGTTGCCAATGGCCAGCCGTACCAGATGCGGTACAACCAGGCCGACAAAGCCGATCGAGCCAGCCGTCGTCACCGAGGCCGCAGTGGCCAACGAGGCGAGCAGATAGATCGTATAGCGCAGGCGACCTACTGCCACCCCCAATGCCTGAGCCTGCCGCAAGCCACGCGACAGCAGGTTGAGCTCGCGGGCAAAAGGCATCGCCAGTGTCAGTGCCACTGCCAGCGCCAGCAGCGGCGGCCACCACTGGGCGGCCTGCCCGAGGTCGCCCATCAGCCAGAACAACATGCCGCGCAGCTTGTGCTCGTCGGCGATGGCCAGCATCAAGGCGACCAGCGCGCCGCAGCCGGCGGCGACGATAACGCCGGTCAGCAACAGCCGCGTCTGCGTCCAGCTACCGTCGCCATGGGCCAGCCCGAAGACGATGAACATCGCCCCGAGTGCCCCGGCGAAAGCCAGCACGTCGATGCCGAGCGCCGGCAGGCCGATCAGGATGGCGAACATCGCTCCCACCCCGGCGCCGCCCGAAATGCCCAGCACGTAGGGATCGGCCAGCGGATTGCGGAGCAGCACCTGCATCAGCGCACCGGCCAGCGCCAACAGGCCGCCGCAGGCGAAGCCGGCGATGGCTCGGGGCAGGCGCAATTGCAGGACGACTTCTCCGCCACCGCCTTCGTGGCCCAGCAGGGCCGCGAAAACATCGGCATAAGCCACCTTGAAACTACCCACCATCAACGCCAGCATGAAACTACCCACTGCCAGAAGACAGAGGGCGGAGAGGATCAGAATAGCGCGTTGGCGGGTGGGCACGATGGATTATTTCGGGGCGTAGCGAATACCGATAAATGCGTTCACGCCCGGTGTCGCAAAGCCGTCGGCCAGAACGTAGTCACGGTCGAACAGGTTGTTGATGCGGACGAAGACGGACCAGTCACGTGTGAAACGATATGCACCATAGAGGTTAAGTAGGGCATAGCCGTCCAGTTTGACATTGTTGCGCGCGTCGTCGAAGCGATAACCGCTGGCCTGGTATTCCATGCGCCAATCCCAGGCTCCGATGGCTTGGCCGACGCTAACCGATCCGAAGTTGCGGGCACGGCGGGCAAGCAATTTGTCGGTATCGGTGTTGCGCGGATCCTGATGATTGTAGTTGGCTTCCAGGATGAAGGAGCCGATACGGCCGGCATAGTTGATGCCGATGCCTTCCAGGCGGGCGTTGCCGACGTTGACCGGCATTGCATTGAAACCGCCTGAACTGGCAATGAGGTTCTGCACCCGGTTCAGGAACCAGGTGACCGATACACGGTGCTGGCCGTTGTCGTAGTGCAGCGCAGCTTCACGGTTGTGCGCGAATTCCGGCTTGAGGTTGGGATTGCCTTGATAGGTTCCCCAGGAACCGTAATCGGCGAAAGGCCAGTACAGATCGTTGAAAGATGGTGCCCGGAAGGCGGTGCCATAGCTGACATTGGCCCGCCAATGCTTGTCGAACTGGTAGCCGTAGGCGGCCGAACCAGTTGTCTTGTCGCCGAACTGCGAGTTGTCGTCGTAGCGGGCATTCAATTGCAGGCGGTGTGCCAGGAAGTTGCCCAGCCAGCCGACTTGGGCGGAATCGTTGGTGCGTGACGTGAGCTGATAGGCCGTCGTCGAACTGACTGTCTGGTCGAGTCGTTCGGCGCCCAGCAGGAAGGTGCCGATGCTGGTCTTCACATCGTTCTGCCATGTATACTGCGTCTGTTCGGTCTTGTAGGTGGTGTTGTAGGTGCCCGTATTGCGGGCATCATCGACGCTCTGGCCGAGGGTCAGCGTGCTCGTCCACTGTTGGGTGATCCGATTGCGCAGGAATGTGTTGAAGCTGGAGACTGTCAGCTGGTTTCGGTCATCCTTGCCGGCGTCGTACTTGCTTTCGCCATCGCTGTAAAATACTTGGGCACCTGCTTCATGGCCCTTGGCAAATTCATAAGCGATACGGCCGGAAACACTGTTGTTTTCGAAACCGTCCCGGTCGTTGTCCTTGCCCGTTGTGTGCAGCTTGGAGTTGAACCCCCGTGTCCGATAAGTGCTGGCATTCAGTGCATAACGCCAGCCGTCCTGGCTGCCGCTGACTCCGCCGGTGGTGGAGTAGGTATCGTAGCTTCCCGCACCAGCCTCACCAAAGAAGCGGGCGGGGCCTTCGCTCTGTCGGGTGAAGACCTGAACCACACCGCCGAGTGCATCGGCACCGTAAAGTGACGAAGCCGGGCCGCGGACAATTTCCACGCGCTCAATCTGGGCCAGCGGAATGCGCGACCAACTGACATCGCCAGCCGTGACCGAGCCAACACGCATGCCATCGATCAGCAACAGGACATGCTTGCTGTTGGTGCCGCGGAAGTACAGGCTGGTCGTTGCACCATTGCTGCCGTTGGACATGAATTCGATTCCCGGTTGCCGAGCCAGTACCTCTTCCAGGGTCGATTGTCCGGCACGCTCCAGATCCTCGCGTTCAAGAACCGTGATATCTGACAGGACTTCCGATGCTTTCATTTCTTGTCGCGATGCCGTGACAACAACCGGGTCGAGGGCTGCAAGGCGCTCAGCCGCATTGGCGTCGACGATGAATAAAAGGGGAAGGATGGCCGCGAGCGGCTTCAGGCAGGATTGGGATTGCATGGGCTTTCCTTTCCCGGCAGGCGTCCCCGCATGCCGGATGAGCATTGAACGGGAAGCGTCGGGGAAAGGGCCGGTATGAGGAACCCGCACCACCACCCCGTGGCACTTCCGATGGGTGTTCCAGGCCGGTATCCGGGCTTGCAAGTCTTGACGTATCGCCTTCCCGGGTTTTACCCAGTGGCCTTGTGATACGCCCGCACTTGCTTACCGTTGCGGGGGCAGCAGCGGAATGGTCTGTTGGGCAGACGCACCGCTTTCCCGTTTAACTGCGCTTGGAGGATCCGTACGCAGCACCTGAGACGGGGCGCATTCTACCCTCATCGGTGTTGCAGCGCACCAGCCGGATCGTTCCGCGAGCTATAAACCACTTTGAGAATAAAGGCTTAGTCCTTGACCACACGGCGTTTTAACCTCTATAGTGCGCCCCATGAATGTCGAACTCGAAACCCTCGAAGCCAAGATCGAACAGGTTGTGGCGCTGGTTCACCAGCTGCGCGCCGAAAACGAGGTTTTGCGGAACCAGATGGTTGCCGCCGAGGCCGAGCGCCTGCATCTGCGCCAGACGATGACCGCCGCCCGCGAGCGTCTCGAAGGCCTGATGGACAAGATTCCCGAGGATGCCTGAGATGAGCGCCGAGCCGAATTTCCTCGACGTCAAGATCATGGGCCGCGAATACCGCGTGGCCTGTTCGCCGGAAGAGCGCGAGGCGCTGCTGGCTGCTGTCGATCTGGTCGATGGCAAGATGCGCGACATCGCCCAGCGCACCAAGAACACCATTGCCGAGCGCGTGGCCGTGATGGCCGCGCTGAACATTGCCCACGAGCACCTTTCGGCAGCCAGTGCGGCCCCGCAAACGGAGTTTGTCGAGGCAGTTGATACTTCCGAAGCGAAGCGTAGAATCGGAGACATGGGAGCGCGGCTGGATGCCGTGCTGGCGCCACAGCAAAAGCTGGATCTCTGATCCGCTCGCTGTCGGTGTCGCCCGCCGAGTGTTCCCTGCGGTGTTTGTTAAGGCCATACATTCCTTGAACCAATGCTGAT
>CAZDRS010000003.1:0-37822 GCA_964507585.1 uncultured Dechloromonas sp. | reverse complement strand
CTCGCTCGACGCCGTCTCCGACCGCGACTTCGCCATCGAATTCTGCGCCGCCGCCTCGCTGCTGATGATGCACTTCTCGCGCATGTCGGAAGAACTGGTGCTGTGGATGAACCCGCGCTTCGGCTTCGTGCGCATCGCCGACCGCTTCTGCACCGGCAGCTCGATCATGCCGCAGAAGAAGAACCCGGACGTGCCCGAACTCGCACGCGGCAAGACCGGCCGCGTGTACGGCCAACTGATGAGCCTCTTGACCCTGATGAAGTCGCAGCCGCTGGCCTACAACAAGGACAACCAGGAAGATAAAGAGCCGCTGTTCGACGCCGTCGACACGGTGACCGACACGCTGCGCATCTTCGCCGACATGGCCGGCGGCATCACCGTGCGCGCCGACAACATGAAGGCCGCGCTGACCCAGGGCTTCGCCACCGCCACCGACCTCGCCGACTACCTGGTCAAGAAGGGCCTGCCCTTCCGCGATGCGCACGAAGCGGTCGGCCACGCCGTCAAGGCCGCCGAGGCCAAGGGCGTCGACCTGCCGCAGCTGACGCTGGACGAGATCCGCGCCTTCTGCCCGCAGGCCGACAGCGACGTGTTTGGCGTGCTGACCGTCGAAGGCTCGCTGGCCTCGCGCAACCACATCGGCGGCACCGCGCCGGAACAGGTCAAGGCGGCCATCGCCCGCGCCCGCCAGCGCCTGGGCTGATCGAGCCCGACTCGGCAAAAAAACCGCCGGCTCCCCGGCGGTTTTTTTGCGCCCTCGCCAACAGAGGTTTAATATATAAGCACTCGTTGATATACGAATCAGCCTGCCGAATAAATCAACCTCAGGACGAACAGCATGTACAACACCGTTGTCGATAGCACCCCCATCATCAAGGTAACCAGCGCCAAGCACGAAGCCAGCTATTCCGTGAACGGCTCGCTGATGAATCCGCTCGAAGCCTTCTACGCCAGCCTTGCCGGCTGCGCCGGCGTCTTTGCCAAGAAGGCCTGCAAGGAACTCGGTATCTCGCCGGAAGGCATCGTCATCGACTGCAAGCCCTTCACCGGCCCCGGCGGCCCGCTGACCCTGGCCAAGTTCCGCAGCGAAGTGCGCTTCCCGGCGCATTTCACCGCCGAGCAGAAGGCCAAGGTGCTGGACAGCATTACCTACTGCGCGGTCAAGGAAATCGTCAAGGACGGTGCCAGCATTGATTTCCAGGTTGCCGAAGTCTGATCCTCAGCGCATCGACCAATAAAAAACCGGGGCATGCCCCGGTTTTTTCATGTGGTAACGCGCCGATGCTCAGGCGGCGATACCAGCCAGCAACTGCTGCAGTTCGCCGGACTGGTACATCTCTTTCATAATGTCGCAGCCACCGATGAACTCGCCCTTGATGTAGAGCTGCGGAATGGTCGGCCAGTTGGCGTATTCCTTGACGCCCTGGCGGATTTCCTCGTCGGCCAGCACATTGACGGTAACGAAATCGTTCACGCCGCACACCTTCAGGATCTGCACGGCAGTAGCCGAGAAGCCGCACTGCGGGAAGCGGGCATCGCCCTTCATGTAGAGGACGACCGGGTTGTTGGTCACGGTTTCACGGATGCGTTGCTGAACGTCGGACATGCTATCTCCAGATTACAGATGGGCGCCTGAGACACGGTCGATACCGGCCAGGTCGGGATGAGTGAATGGTTGTTTGAACCCGGCGACAGCTAATAAGTTCCGGCTTGCCTCGCCCTGGTCGTAGCCGTGCTCGAACAGCAGCCAGCCACCGGGTTTCAGGTATTGCGCCGCATCGGCCACGATGCGCCGGATGCAGGCCAGGCCGTTGCCGCCAGGCTCCAGGTCGGTCAGGGCCATGCGCGGTTCGTGCGGCAGGCCGTTGAGTTCCAGATGCGGATCGCCTTCGGCCACGTAGGGAGGATTGGAAACGATCAGGTCGAAGCGCCGGCCGGCCAGCGGCGCAAACCAGTCGCCGGCGTGGAAATCGACTTTCGCCCCCAGGCGGCCGGCATTGTTGCGCGCCACGGCCAATGCACCGGGTGACAGATCGACGGCCGACACCGCTGCAGCCGGGCATTCCAGGGCCAGCGAAATGGCCACGATACCCGAACCGGTGCCAAGATCGACGACGTCGGCGACGGCATATCCGGAGAGCTTCTCCAGTGCCAGTTCGATTAGCACCTCGGTCTCCGGGCGCGGGATCAATACGGCAGGCGACACCTGGAACCCCCGCCCGCGAAACTCGGCCTCACCGACCAGGTAGGCCAGCGGCTCGCCGGCAGCGCGACGTTCAACCCATGCCGCGAACTGCTCGCCGGCCGGCCCGATGACCGGCGTTTCCGGCCGCGCCAGCAGGTCGGCGTGCGTGCAGCCGGTGGCCTGCTGCAGCAGCAGTCGGGCATCGAGACGGTCGATACGCTGGCGCGCGTGGGCCAGCAGTTCGCCGAGGGTAAGGCTTGGAATCATGGGGCCGTATTTTCCCAGATTTTCCCGTATGCCTTATGCCAGCCTTGCACGACATGCAACAAACACGCAAAATGCCAAAATACTTATATTCATCATATTTGCCGTGCCAATTGCTCGCAAGGCCATTTTTCTCCTGATCTGCCTGGGTCTGACCCTTCGCACCTGGGCTGCGGCGGATGAGATCAGCGTCGGTATCGTTCCACAGCAGGCGGCAACCGCGCTGGCAAAAAGCTGGGTTCCGCTGCTCGCCGAAATCTCCCAACGCGCCGGCTTGCGCCTGGTATTCAAGACGGCGCCGGACATCCCCACTTTCGAAACCCGCATGCAGCAAGGCGAATACGACATCGCCTACATGAACCCCTATCACTACACGGTGTTTGCCGGGCAACCGGGTTACCGCGCCTTCGCCAAGGAAAAAGGGCGCAAGCTGGTCGGCATCATCGTCGTCGCCAAGGACAGTCCGTTGCAGAACCTCGACGAGTTGCGCGGCAAGGTCGTCGCCTTCCCGGCCCCTGCCGCGTTCGCCGCCAGCATCCTGCCGCGCGCCGAATTCTCCCGCCAGCACATCGCCATCGACGAGCGCTTCGTCAGTTCGCACGACTCGGTCTACCGCGGGGTCGCCCAGGGCAGCTTTGCTGCCGGTGGCGGAATAAAAAGGACGCTCGAAGCCATGGATCCGGCGATTTCCGCCCGGCTGCGCATCCTGGTCACGACGCCGGCCTATGTGCCGCACGCCTTTGCCGCCCACCCGCGCCTGCCGGCCGCTGCGCTGCAGAAAATCAGTTCGGCGCTGCAAGGGCTGGATCAGGACGAGAACGGCCGGCAACTGCTCGCCCCGCTCAGTTTCAAGGGCATCGAGGCCGCCGATGACAGGGAATGGGATGAGATTCGCAAATTGCGCATCGACCTGCCGGTTGGCAAGGCCAACAAGCTGCCCTAGCACCGGCCAGCTGCCTCAGCGATGAAATTCCGCACCAAGACCATCCTCGGCGTTGCCCTGATCGAAGGGGTGTTGCTGGCGGTGCTCGGGATCAGCATCCTGACGCTTTTCCGCGACTCGAACGAGCAGGAAATCAATCGACGCGCCGCGGTCACCGCCCGCCTGCTGGCCGCCAGCGCCCGCGACCCGATGGTCGCCTATGACCTGGCGACCATCGTCGTCATTGCCGACGAGGTGCTAGCCACCCAGGAAGTCAGCTATATCCGCTTCGTCGACGCCCAGAACGTCACCATGGTGGAAAAAGGTGCGCTGCCGGAAGGCGTGGTCGCCGTCGATGAACGCATCGCCGATGTCAGCGATGGCCGCCTCGACCGGACAATCCCCATCGAGGTTGCCGGCGAACGCTTCGGCAACATCCAGTTCGGTATCGACATCGCGCCCTTCACCCAGGCGCTGATCCGTACGCAAAACTGGTTCTTCGCCCTGTCTGCGCTGGAAATGCTCCTCGTCGCCGTTTTCTCGCTGATCCTCGGCACCTACCTGACCCGCCAATTGACTGCCCTGCGCGACGCGAGCCTGGCCATTGCCGAGGGGCATCGCGACCGGAAATTGCCCATCATCGGCAACGACGAACTGGCCGAGACCGCCCAGGCTTTCAACCGGATGGTCGGTCAAGTGGCCGAGCGCGACAGCCGCCTGGCCGAACAACTCATGGCGCTGCGCGACAACGAGGCAAAGCTGCTGCAGGCCAAGGAAGCGGCCGAAGAGGCCAACAAAGCCAAAAGCCAGTTTCTGGCCAACATGAGCCACGAATTGCGCACCCCGATGACCGGCGTCATCGGCATGGGCTTTTTGCTGCAACAAACCCACCTCGACGAGCGGCAGCGCGACCTGGCCGACACCATTTACCGCAGCGCCAATGCGCTGCTCACCATCATCAACGACATCGTCGACTTCTCCAAGATCGAAGCCGGCATGCTGCAGATCGAGCAGATTGCCTTCTCGCCGCGCGCCGTGGTCGATGAGGTGATCAAACTGCTGACGCCCTCGGCCGAAACCCGCGGCTTGCGGCTGGAAAGCCGGATCGATGACAGCGTGCCGAATGAAATCCTCGGCGATCCGGTGCGCCTGCGGCAAATCCTGCTCAACCTGCTCGGCAATGCCGTCAAATTCACGGAACGGGGCGAAGCCCGCCTCGCCATGCAGGCCCGAGCCACTGGCGCAAAGAGCATGTGCCTGCAGTTCACGGTCAGCGACACCGGCATCGGCATGTCCCCGGCGGTGGTAAGTTGCCTGTTTGCCCCCTTCTACCAGGCCGATGTCAGCAATACCCGGCGTTTTGGCGGCACCGGGCTCGGCTTGTCGATCAGCCATCAGTTGCTTGAACGGATGGGTGGCCATATCCGGGTCGAATCGACGGAAGGCGTGGGCACGACCTTCCACTGCGAACTGCCATGCGAACTGCCGGACAAGGCGGTGCATGCCGACGAGACCGTGGCCGGGGAAATCGAGCACAGTTGGCACGGCCACCGCGTGCTGGTCGTCGACGACACGCAGATCAATCGCAAGGTAGTCTGCATGCTGCTCGAAAAGCTAGGGTGCACCACCGCCCAGGCCGGCAATGGCGAACAGGCGCTGGCCCGCCTGTCGGAATTTGCCGCCGACCTGATCCTGATGGATTGCCAAATGCCGGTCATGGACGGCTTCGAGGCAACCCGGCGGATTCGCTCCGGCACGCTTGCCGGCATCGATGCACGCATGCCGGTGGTGGCGATGACCGCCAATGCCATGGATGGCGACCGCCAGCGTTGCCTGGATGCCGGGATGGACGACTACCTGAGCAAACCCATCGTCGTCGGGGAATTGCAGCGCATTCTCGCCACCTGGCTGCAGCCGCGCTGAGCGCGGCGCTGGGCGATCAGTTCTGCTCGGCCAGTTCGGCCAGCAGGTCGGCCTGGTGTTCGGAGGCCAGGGCGCCGAGCAACTCGTCCATGTCACCGTCCATGATCGCGGCGATCTTGTACAGCGTCAGGTTGATGCGGTGGTCGGTGATCCGCCCCTGCGGGAAGTTGTAGGTGCGGATGCGCTCGGAGCGATCGCCGGAGCCGATCAGGCTCTTGCGGGTGCTGGCGATGGCGTTCTGCTGGGCACGCACCTGGACATCCTTGATCCGCGCCGCCAGCACCTTCATGGCCGAAGCCTTGTTGGCATGCTGCGAGCGGCCATCCTGGCATTCGGCGACGATGCCGGTCGGCAGGTGGGTGATGCGCACCGCCGAGTCGGTCTTGTTGATGTGCTGGCCGCCGGCACCGGAGGCGCGGAAGGTGTCGATGCGCAAATCGGCCGGGTTGAGGTTCACGTCCTCGACCTCGTCGGCTTCCGGCATCACGGCGACGGTGCATGCCGAGGTGTGGATGCGGCCCTGGGTCTCGGTTTCCGGCACGCGCTGGACGCGGTGGCCGCCTGACTCGAACTTCAGCCGCGAATAGGCGCCGTTGCCGGCCAGGCGGCAAATGATTTCACGATAACCGCCAAGTTCCGACTCGCTGGCCGACATGATCTCGACCTGCCAGCGCTGGCGCTCGGCATAGCGCGAATACATGCGAAAGAGGTCGCCGGCGAACAGCGCCGATTCGTCACCGCCGGTACCGGCGCGGATTTCCAGCAGTACGTTGCGTTCGTCGTTGGGATCTTTCGGCAGCAGCAGCTTTTGCAGTTCGACCTCCAGTTCCGGCAGGCGGGCCTTGGCGGCGGCAATTTCCTCTTCGGCGAATTCGCGCATGTCGGGGTCGGCCAGCATGGCCTCGGCTTCGACAATGTCGTTTTCAGCCTGGCGGAAGGCGTTGAACTGGATGACCACCGGTTCGACCTCGGCCCGTTCGCGCGACAGTTTGCGGAACTGCTCCATGTTGTCGGCAGCATCGGGCGAGGCCAGCATGCGGTCGATTTCGTCGAGGCGATCGACCAGCAACTCAAGTTTTTGGCGAATGCTCGATTTCATGGAAAGGCCAGCCAGGTAATTGATTCAGGGGGCGAAATTCTACCCGAGATCACCGTTCATCGGCGATGGAAGGCAATTGCGCGATGCGACCTATGACGTGATAATTGCCCACCTTCCGATGGCCCATTCATGCACCCCGTCTCCCATTCCCTCATCGCACTGGCGGAAACGCTCGAACTGCGTTGGCAAAACTACCGCAGCAGCGGCGATTTTGACCAGTTCGTCGAGTTCACGCTGTCGCTGAATGGCCTGACCGAGCGCCTGACCCAGCAGAACCTGCCGGGCCTGGCCGGTGCCTGCCAGGAGCTGGAAAACCGGGCCCTCGCCTTTTTCACCGACCATACCCTGCGCCCGGTTTCCGACGAGCAGACTGCGGCGATCAGCCAGCAACTGGGCACCATCCTGCAACTGCTGCATCGCCACGAAACACCTGCTGTCATCACCAAGCGGCTGTCCGACCAGAGCGACAACGAGCGCGACCCGTGGATACGCCAGCGCAAGGTACTCATCGTGTCGCGCCCCGGCCACCCGTGGAGCGCTGCGCTGGTCGAGCAATTGAGTTTCTATGGCTTCCGGCCGCACACCCTGGCCTGGGATGACGAGGCGGAACTGGACGAGGCGCCGCTGGCCATCATCCTGGTGCCCGACCAGGAGAACAGCACCTACCCGCAGCACGCGCTGAGCGCCCTGCACAAGCTGAAGGCGCGCTACGTCGGCAGCTATGTCTATTGCCTGTCGGTGCCCGCTTCGCTGGAGGCCATCGTCGGCCTGCAACGGGCCGGGGCCAATATCTGCATCCCGGCCGAGGTCAAGCTGAGCGATATCCTGTCGCGCATCCTCGACCTGGTCGAGAGCCGCGAGCAGGAAACGCATCGCGTGCTGATCGTCGAGGACTCGAAGACCGCCGTCGCCCACATCCAGCGCGCCCTCGACCTGCACGGCATCGACAGCCGGGCCATTCATACGCCCGTATCGCTGCTCCAGGCCTGCGCCGAATACCGGCCGCATGCCATCCTGATGGACATGTACATGCCCTTCTGCACCGGCGTCGAGGTAACCCGCGCCCTGCGCCAGATTCCGGAATACCAGTCGCTGCCGGTCATCTACCTGTCCGGCGAAACCGACATCGGGCAGCAGGTCGAAGCCCTGCGCCTGGGCGGCGACCAGTTCCTGACCAAGCCGGCCAACCCGATCATCCTCAGCGCCGTGGTCAAGACCAAGATCGAGCGCTACCGCGACATGCTGCGCTCGGGGCGCCACGACAGCCTGACCGGCCTGCTCAACCACTCGGCCTCCAAGGAGCAACTGGAGCAGATGCTGCGCCGCAGCTTGCCGGCCGGGCACCTGGCCGTGGCCATGATCGATATCGACCGCTTCAAGTCGATCAACGACAACTACGGCCACCCGGTCGGCGACCAGGTCATCCGCAGCCTGGCCTGGCTGCTACGCGGCCGACTGCGCAATACCGACCTGATCGGGCGCTATGGCGGCGAGGAATTCATCGTCGCCCTCGGCGGCGTCGACATCGGCCAGGCGACGGTACTGATCGACCGCATCCGCGAGGATTTCTCGGAACTGCCGCATGCCCACGGCCGGGGTGCCCTGCGGGCCAGCTTCAGTTGCGGCATCGCCGCCGTACCGAGCTACGTCACCGGCAGTTCGCTGATCGAAGCGGCCGACGAAGCCCTGCTGCAGGCCAAACGCGACGGGCGCAACCAGATCGTCGCCGCCAGCCGCAAACGGCTCGTGCAATAGGCTACGCAACGGCCGGCCGGATCGGCCTTAAATTACTCGCCGGAATGGAGATGGAAAAGCCGTGCAGCGGCGTGCTGCAACTGGCTGCGCTCGTTGCCGTCGGCTGAATTGAGCGTTTGCGTCGGGGCGTGCAGGAACTTGTTGGTCAGGCGGTGCGACAGGTGGTCGAGCACTTTTTCCGGATTCTCGCCCTTGGCCAGCAGCTTCAGGGCATGCTCCATCTCGTGGCGGCGCATGCGCTCGGCTGAGTCGCGCAAGGAGCGGATGACCGGCACCGTATCGCGCGACTCCAGCCAGCCGAGAAAATCCTTGACCCGGTTGGCGATGATGTCCTCGGCCTCGACCACGGCCGCTTGCCGCGACTCCAGGCCGCTTTCGACGACCTGCGCCAAGTCATCAACGGTGTACAGGAAAATGTCGTCGAGACGGCCGACCTCTTCCTCGATGTCGCGCGGCACGGCCAGGTCGACCATGAACATCGGCCGATGGCGGCGGGCCTTGATCGCCCGTTCGACCATGCCCAGGCCGATGATCGGCAGCGGACTGGCGGTGCAGGAGACGACGATATCGTGCTGGGCCAGGTGCTCACCCAGTTCATCGAGGCGGATGGCGGCGCCACCGTACTGCTCGGCCAGCGCCCGGCCGCGCTCGATGGTGCGGTTGGCAATGGTGACCTGCTTCGGTTTCTGGGCGCAGAAATGCGCTGCACAGAGTTCGATCATCTCGCCGGCGCCGATGAACAGGATGCGCTGGTCGGCGATCGACTCGAAGATGCGCTCGGCGAGATGGACGCCGGCCGCCGCCATGGAAACGATGTTGGCGCCGATGGCAGTCGTGCTGCGTACTTCCTTGGCGACCGAGAAGGAGCGCTGGAACAGCTTGTGCAGCTGGGTGCCGAGGGTGCCGTTTTCCTCGGCGGCGCGCACGGCGTCCTTCATCTGGCCGAGGATCTGCGGCTCGCCGATGACCATGGAGTCGAGGCCGCTGGCAACGCGGAAGGCGTGGCGGATGGCTTCCGGCTGGTCGTGGGTGTAGACGTAGGGCGCCAGTTCGTCGCGCGGCACCTGATGGTAATGGGCCAGCCAATCGACCACCACGTCGGGCGACTCGGCGGCGCAATAGATCTCGGTGCGGTTGCAGGTGGACAGGATCGCCACCTCGCGCACCGGCCGCTCGCGCGTCAGGTCGGCCAGCGCATGGCCCAGTTTGTCGGCGCCAAACGCCACGCGCTCGCGAATGGCGAGCGGTGCGGAATGATGGTTGATGCCGAGGGTAAAAATCACCGGGTTCGGTTGGTGCTGACGAAATGGGGGCCGATTATAGCATCCGCCCCCGACCGCCCGATTTACCGTGGATCAGAACAGGAAGGCCTGCTTCTCCGGCGCGGCCTTGGGCTGGTTGTCGGCGCCGAAGACGCGCATCTGGCGCGGCCGGAACCAGACGGCCTGGCCGACGGCCAGTTGCAATGCCTCGTGCCGCTCGCGCGACAGCTCGACTTCGACGATCTCGCTGCCGTGCTGCAGCTCGACGCGCACCACCGGGCCGATCGGATGCACATGGGCCACCGTCGCCGCCAGGGCGCCTTCGCTCGGCTGACTGGCGATGTCGATATCGTGCGGGCGGACGAAGGCAGTGGCTTTTTCCGGCGCTTCGCTGCGCTCGACCTCGGCATAGCCGCCCTGCACCCGGCTGTGGAAGACATTCACGTTGCCGAGGAACTGGTACACGAAGGGTGAGGCCGGGCTGGAATACACCTCGTCGGGCGAGCCGATCTGCTCGATCTTGCCGTGGTTCATCACCACCACGCGATCCGCGACTTCCAGCGCTTCTTCCTGATCATGCGTAACGAAGACCGACGAGATGTGCATGTCGTCGTGCAGGCGGCGCAGCCAGCGGCGCAGCTCCTTGCGTACCTTGGTATCGAGGGCGCCAAAAGGTTCGTCGAGCAGCAAGACCTTGGGCTCGACGGCCAGCGCCCGGGCCAGCGCAATGCGCTGGCGCTGGCCGCCGGAGAGTTGCGACGGGTAGCGGTCGGCCAGCCAGTCGAGCTGGACGAGGCCGAGCAACTCCATGACCCGGCGCTTGATCTCGCTCTCGCTCGGCCGCTCCTTGCGCGGCTTGACGCGCAGGCCGAAGGCGACGTTCTCGAACACCGTCATGTGGCGGAACAAGGCGTAATGCTGGAAGACGAAACCAACATTGCGCTCGCGGGCGTGCAGGTGGGTCGCCTCGGCACCGGAGAACAGTATCTCGCCCTGATCGGCGGTTTCCATGCCGGCGATGATGCGCAAGAGCGTCGTCTTGCCACAGCCGGACGGGCCGAGCAGCGCGACCAGTTCGCCGGTCGGGATGTCGAGGTTGATGTTGTCGAGCGCCACGAAATTGCCGAAGCGCTTGGAGATGTTGCGGATTTCGATGCTCATGCGGTTTTCTCGCCGGGAAGTTCAGCGTTCAACATGTCGGTTTCGGCCTTCATCCGCCATTCGACGATGGTCTTGGCGACCAGCGTGACCAGTGCCAGCAGGGCGAGCACCGAGGCGGCTGCGAAGGCGCCGATCGCGTTGTATTCGTTGTAGAGGATTTCGACGTGCAGCGGCAGGGTATTGGTTTCGCCGCGGATGTGGCCGGAAACCACGCTCACCGCGCCGAATTCGCCCATCGCCCGGGCGTTGGAGAGGATTACGCCGTAGAGCAGGCCCCACTTGATGTTGGGCAGCGTGACGCGCCAGAACATCTGCCAGCCCGAGGCGCCGAGCGACACCGCCGCCTCCTCCTCATCCTTGCCCTGCGACTGCATCAGCGGGATCAACTCGCGGGCAATGAAGGGGAAGGTGATGAACAGCGTGGCGAGGATCATCCCCGGCACGGCGAAGATGATCTTGATCTCGTGCGCCGACAGCCATTCGCCGAAGGTGCCCTGCGAGCCGAAGAGCAGGATGAAGATCAGGCCGGCGACGACCGGCGACACGGCGAACGGCAGGTCGATCAGCGTAATGAGCAGGCTCTTGCCGCGGAAGTCGAACTTGGCGATGGCCCACGCGGCGGCGACGCCGAACAGGATGTTGAAGGGCAGCACCGCCAGCGCGATGACGATGGTCAGCCAGATCGCCGAGCGGGTTTCCGGCTCCTTCAGCGCCTCCAGGTACATCGGCAGGCCTTGCGCCAGGGCTTCGACAAAGACCGCCACCAGGGGCAGGCCGAGGAAGAAGAAGAGGAAGCCGAGGCCAACCGTCAGCAGGGTATAGCGCACCCAGGGCGGCTCCTGCGTGGCGCGGGTCAGTTTGTTCGCACTCATGCCTCAGCCCCCTTGGCAGCCTTGCCGGCCGCCACTTCCAGCGGCTCCGAATTCTTGTGGCGATTCGCCGCCCACCATTGCAGGGCGTTGATCGCCAACAGCAGCACGAAGGAAATGGCGAGCATGACCACGGCCAGCGCCGTGGCGCCCAACACGTCGTATTGCTCCAACTTGGAGATGATGAGCAGCGGCACGATTTCGGAAACCAGCGGCAGGTTGCCGGCAATGAAGATGACCGAGCCGAATTCGCCCAGGGCGCGGGCAAAGGCCAGCGCAAAGCCGGTCAGCAGCGCCGGGCCGATGGCCGGAAAAATCACCTTGACGAAGGTCTGCCAGCGCGACGCGCCGAGCGTGGCGGCGGCTTCCTCGACTTCGGTTTCGATATCCTCGATCACCGGCTGCAAGGTGCGCACGACGAAGGGCAGCGTGATGAAGGTCAGCGCGAAGACGATGCCGAGCGGCGTGTAGGCGACCTTGATGCCGAGCGGTTCGAGATGGCTGCCCAGCCAGCCGTTGCCGGCGTACAGCGTGGCCAGCGTGATACCCGCCACCGCCGTCGGCAACGCAAAGGGCAGATCGACCAGCGCATCGACGAAACGCTTGCCGGGGAAGGGATAGCGTACCAGCACCCAGGCCACGATCAGGCCGAAGAAGGCATTGATCGACGCAGCCAGCAAGGAGGCGCCGAAGGTGACGCGAAAGGCCGCCAGCGAACGCTCGCCGAGGGCGATGTCGACAATTTGCCCGAAACCCAGCTCGGAGGCCTTGAGCACCATGCCGCCGAGCGGCAGCAGGATGAGCAGTGACAGGTACACCAGCGTGTAGCCGAGCGCCAGGCCGAAGCCGGGCAGGACGCGTTGGGTTTTTGCAGCCATGAAACGAATCTTTTCTTATTGGACGCGGCAATTCCCGCCGAAGCGGGAATCTGGTTTGCGACAGCCCCCAGGCCAGTGCCCGGACGCCACCGTCTTACTTCGCAACGTAGATCTGGTCGAAGCTGCCGCCATCGCGGAAGTGCGCGGCAAAGGCCTTGTTGGCGCCGCCGAAGATTTCATCGACGGTAAAGGTCTTCACTGGCGGGAAGAAGTGGGCGTACTTCTTGAGCAGTTCCGGATCGCGCGGCCGCAGGTAGTTCTGCGCAGCATTCTCCTGGCCTTCCTTCGACCACAGGTACTCCAGGTAGGCAGTCGCCTGCTTGCGGGTGCCCTTCTTGTCCACCACCTTGTCGACCACGGCCACCGGGAACTCGGTCTGCATGGTCAGGCTCGGGTAGACCACCTCGAAATTGCCCTTGCCGAACTCCTTGGCGATCATTTCGGCTTCGGATTCGAAGGTGATCAGCACATCGCCCATGTGGCGCTGCATGAAGGTGGTCGTCGCATCGCGGCCGCCGGCGGCGAACAGCGGGGCGTTCTTGAGCAGCTTGCCGACGAACTCCTGCGCCGACTTGTCGTTGCCACCCGGTTGCTTGAGCGCCCAGGCCCAGGCCGACAGGTAGGTGTTGCGGCCGTTGCCGGTATTCTTCGGGTGCGGGATGATGATCTGCACGCCCGGTGCCGCCAGGTCATTCCAGTCCTTGAAGCCCTTGGGATTGCCCTTGCGCACGATGAAGACCATCGCCGAGGTATAGGGCGACGCATTGTTGGGGAATTTCTTGGCCCAATCCTTGGCCACCAGGCTGCGATCGGCCAGGAATTCGACATCGTTGGCCTGGTTCATGGTCACCACGTCGGCCTCCAGGCCATCGGCCACGGCGCGCACCTGCTTGGTCGAACCGCCATGCGACTGCTTCAACTCGACGCTCTCGCCAGTCTTGGCTTTCCAGTATTTCTGGAACATCGGGTTGTAGTCCTTGTACACATCGCGGGCCACATCGTAGGAGGCATTGAGCAGCGTGGCATCGGCCAGTGCCGCGCTGGCAACAAGGCTGAGCAGGACGGTGGCGATTGATTTGCGGACGGTATTCATGGCGAACCTCGATATAAGACGAAAGTAAATTTAGCGAATTAACTTATAACCACAAAGACGGTTTAATAATTTACTTATTCCAAAACCAGAAAACAAACAGACATGCAACCGGGCAGCACTATTCGCCAACCATGCGAGCGGCTATCATTCGGGATTCTTCACGCCGCCAGAAACCACGATGCGCGCCACGCTCCCCCTCACTCTGCTGCTTTCCGCCCTGCTCGCCGCCTGCTCGACCAAGGGCGATATTCCGCCAAGCAAACATATTGCGCAAAACGGGCCGTTGCGTGTGCATCCCGGCCTGCTCGGCCAGCCGGTACCGGCTGAACTGCAAGGCGAAGCGCGCGTTGCCGCGGCAACCGGTGACAGCGCCATCAAGATGGATCCGGTCGGCCTGCGCACCCAGCGTAGCATCTATTTCGACCTGAACAGCGCCGACATCAAGGCCGACTACGACCCGGCCCTGCGTGCCCATGCCCGCTACCTGGCCGAGCACCCGAAGGCGCGCGTGCGCATCGAAGGCAACGCCGATGAACGCGGCAGCGCCGACTACAACCGCCGCCTCGGCCTGAAGCGCGCCGAAACCGTCCGGGCCACGCTGGTTTCGCAAGGCGCCGGCGACAAGCAGGTCAACATCAAGAGCCTGGGCGAAGCCCGTCCCAAGCTGACCGGCCACGACGAAAGCTCCTGGGCCGAGAACCGTCGCGCCGACGTGGTTTACGAAGTCGAGAACTAAGCTCGGCAAGACGCACGGAACAAGGGGGCCACGCGGCCCCCTTATTTTTGCAGGCCCGCACCTCAGTTGTCGAAGCGATAGTAGCGCTGGTTCAACCAGGCGGCGACGCTGCCCTCCTCCTCGGGAAACCAGCCGGCATTCATTTGCGCATTGCAGGCCGCCACGCGTTGCAGCAATTCCAGCCGATTGGACAGCATCTGGCCGTCGCGGGTGTACATCTTGCTGCCGTCGCCGCCATACATGCGGGCGTGGCAGGCGACGCAATGCTTCTGGTGCAATTCGGGTGCGGCCTGCAAATCGACCGCATGGCCCCACGGGGCCTCGGCCTGGGCCAGCGGGGCAAACAGGAGCAGGGGCAACAATTGGAGAACTTTCATGGCCAAGCCTTTGTGTGATCCGACGGTTCAGAAACTGGCGGCCTCGGCCTCGAGATAAGCCAGGCTGACGTACTTGCCGATATTGACGTCGAAGCCCTTGGTCTCCTTGGCCCGCGAGGCAACCCGCGCATCGCGCAAAACCAGTGCCTTGGCTTCCTCCAGCGGCAGGCCGTCCTTGATGGCCTGCTCGCATGGGCGATAGATGCCTTCGAACAGCGCCCGGTTCCAGTTCAACACCTCCGCCCCCGCCTCGCCGTGGCCAGGCAGCCAGAGCGTACTGCCGGTACGGCGTTGTAATTCGTCGTAGGCCTTGAAAGTGCCGACGAAGGAGCCGTCGTCCATGTTGGCGATGCGCCTGTCCATGGCCACATCGCCGACACAGGTCAGCTTGTCCTCGACGACTTCGACGCACAGGTCATCCGGCGTATGTACCTTGCCGAAGTGGTGCAGGCGCAGCGTCACATCGCCAAACTTGAGTTCGGCACCATCTTGCAGCGGCAGGTAGGGCGGCACGACGCGCGTTCCCATCGTCGCCTGGTTCGTCCATTGTTCGAGCAGGGTGCGCCACAGCTTGCCCTGCACGCCCTGCACTGCCTCGATGGTGCCGGGATGGGCGTAGATCGGCAGGTCGTTGCCGTAGGCCTCGACGAACGCGTGGTTACCCAGCCAATGGTCGCCGTGATAGTGGGTATTGACGATGGCCACCACCGGCTTCTGCCATTGCTTCCTGATCTGGCGGATCGCCATTTCGCCGATCTGCACCGAGGCGCCGGAATCGACGACGACGATGCCCTTGGCGGTATCGACGAAGGTCAGGTTGCACATCATTCCCTGGTTTTCCGGGGTCGGGAAACCGTCGGGTGAATGGATCATCCAGACATGCCGGGACACCTGGCGCAGTGAATGATCGCGCACCGCCGGGCCGCGCACGAAATCGTCCACCTCCCGGGCAAACGCAGCGATTGTCTGCCAAGGCGCAAATTCGACGGCCAACAAGCCACCCAGCGCAGCCGACCCCTTGAAAAACTTGCGGCGATTCATTTTTGTCTCCTCGCTCAACGAAAGGGCACGCCCAGATGGCAGGCGATTGCCGATTTTTCTCGTTTGAAAGCTCAGTGTAAGCGATTTATTATTTTATGATATAGATCAATGAACACGAGGGGAAAACCTTGAAGCACACATCTCGCACCTTGCTCGCCACCGGCCTGCTCTGTCTCAGCCTGGGCGCCAGCGCAGAATCCGCCGACCTTGCTCGTGCCGGAGAAATCGTCGGCAGCCGCTGCTTCCTGTGCCACGGGCTGAACGGGGAATCGGCGAGCGCCGTTTTCCCACGCCTGGCTGGCCAGCATTCGGAATACATCACCAAGCAACTGGCCGACTTCAAATCCGGCAAGCGGGCCAGCGAGACCATGAAGCCGCAGGCGGAAGAGCTGACGCCGGCTGAAATGAAGGCGCTTGGCCAATTCTTCCAGGCCAAGGTGGTCGGCCCGCGCAAGGCGCGCGACACCGATTTGCTCGCCGTCGGCAAATACATCTTCGAGCGCGGCAACCAGTTCAGCGGCCTGGCCGCCTGTGCGACCTGCCACGGCGCCAAGGGGCTGGGCACGCCGCAGCTGCCGCGCCTGGCCGGCCAGCACCCACGCTACATCGAGGATCAGCTCAAGCAGTTCAACAAGCGCGAGCGCACCAACGACAACGCCGTGATGCACACCATCGCCTCCAAGCTGAGCGAACTGGAAACGCACGCCGTCGCCGAGTACATCGCGACGCTCGACTGAGCCTGGCCGGAAGTCATGCCCAAGGCCGCCATTGAGCGGCCTTTCTTACGCCGGCCAAGCCTATGACGGAGATGCCACCGTGCCGGCGGCCGGGAGCGCCGCCTTGAGCAATTGGAAGGCCGCTTCGAAATCGTAAGCCTCCATGGCCTGAGCGAAGCTCGCCGCCTTGTCACCCAGGGCCTCGTTCAAGGCAGCCGGATTGCTGTCCCACAAGGTTTTTGCGTCGAGATCGCCGATCTCCAGCAAGGCCAGCAGGCGACTGGTATCGGGGGCGGGGCGGGTGTCGGGCAGCGCACCGCTCTCCGCCGCGACATGCTTCTCGCGCAAGACCAGCGGCACGGTGAACCAGAACACGCTGCCGTGGCCGACGACCGATGAAAAGCCGATCTTGCCCGCCATCAACTCGACCATGCGCTTGCACAACTGCAGGCCGAGGCCGGTGCCGCCGAAGCGCCGGGTCGTCGAGTTGTCCCCCTGGTTGAAGAGCTGAAACAGACTGCCGTGGCGCTCGGTCGGGATGCCCATGCCCTGATCCTCGACTTCGAAACGCAGCATGGGTGGCACCAAGGCTTCAGCCGAAACGCGCAAGGTGATCGTTCCATGCTCGGAGAACTTGATGGCGTTGCCAAGCAGATGGCCGAGGATTTGCGCCAGACGCACGACATCGCCCCGCACGATACCGGGCAGTTCCGGCGACACGACGCGCTGCAGCACCAGCCCCTTGCTCAGCGCAACCGGCCCATGCGCCCGATCGACCTGGTCGAGCAGGCTGCCGAGTTCGAAATCGACGTTTTCGATGACGATCTGGTCGGCCTCCAGGCGCGAATAATCGAGGATTTCGTTTATCAGCTTGAGCAGGGTGTCAGTTGAACCCTTCAGCTTTTCCAGGCGCTCCTTGCCGCCGGGCGTCTCGACATCGCGCCCAAGCAGGGCGGCAAAGCCGGCAATGTGGTTGAGCGGAGTGCGCAGTTCGTGGCTCATGGCGCCCAGGAATGCGCTCTTGGCGCGGTTGGCGCTTTCTGCCCGGTCGCGCGCCTCGGCCAGCTCCCGGGTGCGTTCGAGCACCAAGTCCTCCAGCCGCAGGCGATGGCGCTCCAGTTCCGCCTCGGCCCGTTTGCGTTCGGTAACATCCACCAGCAGGCCCATCACCGCCGGCCGCCCTTCGTACTCGATCAGGCTGCCATAGACTTCGACATCGAAGCGGCTGCCGTCCTTGCGCAGCGCGGTAAAGCCATAATTGATGCGGTCGATTTCGCCTTTCAGGCGGCGGCGCAGGTTTTCGGCCACCAGGGCGCGGCTTTCCGGAGCGATCACATCGCTGACCCGGCAAGCGGCCATGCAGGCCTCGGCACTGGCGTAGCCGAACATGTCCGCCATCCGCGGATTGATATAAACCCAGTTGCCATCGCGGATGATGTACACGCCGACCAGCGATTGCTGTACCAGGGCCAGGAACTTGCGCTCGGCGTCGCGCAGGGCCGCCTCATTGCGCTTGCGCTGCGAAATGTCGCGAATGAAGGCGACGACCTGGTCGCCGGCGTTCGGCCGCAAGGAGGCGCTGATTTCGACATCCCACAACGAGCCATCCTTGCGCCGGTGGATATCCTCGAACTGTTGGTGCCCGGTACGCTGGATCATGGCATGGCGCTCCGCCGCGCCGACAGGGGCGGTTTCGGCAACCAGCCGGGATACGTGCATGCCGACCAGTTCGTCGACCGAATAGCCCGACAGGTGGGCATAGGTTTCGTTGACTTCGAGCAGGCGGCCATCCGCGCTTACCTTCCAGAACCCGTCCAGGGAGGTGAGCAGGATGCTGCGCAGGCAATCGTCGTTTTCCAGCAAGCTCGCCTCCCGCGCCTCGATGACCGCGATCAGCTCATTGAAGCCGGCAATGAACTGGCCGATCTCGTCGTACTTGACGACCGGTAGGGGCTGCAACGGCTGGCCTGGCTGGCGCATCACGGCCAGGCGTTGCAGGCTGCTGTCCAGCGGCTGGAACTGGCGACGCATGAACCACCAGAGCGCAGCGGCGGCCAACGCAGTCAGGGAGATGGTCAGCAACAGCATGCGCCGCTTCATGGCTTCGATGGGCGCGAAGGCCTCGCGGGTCGGAATCCCGACGCTGATAATCCAGCTGGCCGAGCGGATGCCCTTGTCGGCGACCAGCACCTCCTGGCCGAGCGGGTTCAACATCACCGCCGTGCCCTCCTCGCCATCCAGAAACCGATCGATCACCGGATGCACGCCGGGCGCCGGCAGCTTTTCCATGATTCGCCGCTGGTCGGTCGCCATGATGATCTGCCGGGATTGGCGGTCGATCAGCAGGTAGCCGCCCGATTTGCCGAAAGGCGTCGTCATCGTATCGGTCAGGAAGTTGCGCAGGCCAAACTCGATGACCCCGACGATAATGCCGATCACCCCGCCATGCTCGTCGCGAATCGGTGCAGCCATCGAGAACGACGGAGCCCCGAACTCGCCCCCGAGGTAGGCACGGCCGATGGTGACATGCCCCCGGCCAATGGCCCTGTCGATCAGCTCGCCATCCCGCAGATAGGTTCCCACCCGCTCGTTGCTCGTTGGAAAGCTGGCCACCGCCAAGCCATCGGTGTTGTAGACCACCAGACCGCCATTGAACAGGGATTGCAGGATGGGCCGCGCTTCGATGAACGCCTGCATCGCGGCCCCGCCGTTCTGCATGGCCTTTTCTCCGGAAACGGCCACCCGTTCGAGCGAATCAAGCCGACTGGCAAGCGCATGGTCGATTTCCTTGGCCAGCAGGCTGGCCATCGAATACTGCTGGTCGCTCAACATCTGCACCATGTCGCGCTCCAGTTCGCGACTGACGAACAGGGATAACGACCAGCTACCCAGCAGGAAAATCCCGAAGGTAATGAAGGAGATTCGCGACTTCAGCGAATTGCGGTCGAAAAAAATGATCACCCCCGTCCGAGGCGAGCCGCCACACCCGTCCAAGGAACGAATGCCCAGCCCACTTCGGCAAATGATTTGTTGTTTTCGGTACGGCTTTTATGGATTCAGTCTATACCGATCTCATTATTATGATATGACAAAATTCACATAAATCAATAACAATGATGCATTCAATATAATTACCAAACCTAGTCATCATGGCCTAATGGGCCTGGCAACGAGAACCGGGAATCCTCGTTTTCATTGCCTAAAAAAAAGAGGCCGCCCGCAGGCGGCCTTCCGGCAAAAAACGGCAAGTAATCAAGCCAGCATGTCGGCCCAGATATTTTTCGCCCAGCCCAGGGCAACCTTGCCTTCCAACTCGTTGCGCGCCACCGATACGCCACCGGCTCCCTTGACCGGTTGCACGGTCTTGGTAGCGGCATCGTATTGATGCACCGACGAAACATGGATGGCGCTCTTGCTATCGACGAAGCTGTAGCAGGTGTTCATCACCACCGGCTCGGGATTCGGCTCCTGGCCGGCGAGCAGGTTGAGGATGGCGGCAGCGGCCAGCTTGCCGTGCTGGTTGGCCATGTGGCCGGACTTGGGCATGGTCGGCGCCGGGAAGATCGCGTCGCCCAGCACATGGATGCCCGGCGTGCTCGTCGACTCCATCGACAGCCAGTTGACGTCCACCCAGCGGTTGTTGACCAGCTTGATGCCCGACTGGCGCGCGATGTCGCCGGCGCGGTGCGGCGGGATGACATTGAGCACGTCGGCCTTGAACTTGTCGAATTCGAGGATGGCGGTGTTGCTTGCCACGTCGACGTCCTTGACCTCGCTGTTGTTGCGGTATTCGATGATGCCCTTGTAAAGATCGCTCCAGGCCTTGGTGAACAGGCCTTTCTTGGACATCACGTCCTCGTTGGCATCGAGGATGACAACCTTCGATTTCGGCTTGCTCTGCTTGAAGTAGTTGGCGACCAGGCAGGCGCGCTCGTATGGCCCAGGCGGGCAGCGGTACGGGGCCTTGGGGATGGAGATGGCGTAGGTGCCGCCGTCCTTCATGCTTTCCAGTTGCTGGCGCAGGGCGATGGTCTGCGGGCCGGCCTTCCAGGCATGCAGGATCTTGCCCTGCGCCTCGCTGCTCTTCAGGGCGGGAATTTCATCCCACATGAAATCGACGCCCGGCGACAGCACCAGGCGGTCGTAGCTCAGCGCGCTGCCGCCCTTGAGCGACACGGTCTTCTTGGCGGCATCGACGGCCACCACGTCGTCCTGGATGACCCGCACGCCCCATTTGCTGCGCAGGCCCTCGTAGCTGATCGTGATGTCTTCCATGGTCTTGCTGCCGCCGATGACCAGGTTGGAGATCGGGCAGGAAATGAAGGTCGGGTTGCGCTCGATCAGCGTCACCTGCACGCCGCCCTCGCTCCACATGCGCAGGTACTTGGCAACCGTAGCGCCGCCGTAGCCACCGCCGACCACCACGACATGGCCACTGGCCTTGCCGCCGCCGGCACAACCGTACAGGGAGGCCATCGCCCCGGCGGCCGCGCCGGCCTTCAGGAAATCACGTCTTTTCATCAGCATCATGGCGGTCTCCTTATTTTTGTCCGGCGAAGTAGCCGGCGATCAGGTCGAGCTGCGCCTCGGTATAGCCCTTGGCGATCTGGTGCATGATCGAAGCCGGCTTGTCACCGCTCTTGTAGTCGGCCAGTTTCTGCAGGATCTTGGCCTTATCCATGCCGGCCAGCGCGTCCATGCCGGAGCCCTTGACGGCCTGGCCATTGGTGCCGTGACAGTTGGCGCAGGTGGCAGCCAGGTTGCGGCCGAGGTTGGGATCAGCGGCATGCGCTGCGCCGGCAGCCGCCAGCAGACAGACTACAGCCAGGGGTTGGAACAGTTTCATCGGGACATCTCCTTCCTCATCGTGATGTTGTTTGTCATATAGCCAAACCGTCGTTATCAGCTGCAATCAGCATCCTACAAAGGTTCTAGCCATATAGGCCAAGGGATGCTGCATCGCAACAATATTAGTAGTTGACTATATAAGTACGCAGTTATACATTGATTATTGATTGAAATCAAAAACAGAACAGCATGGACGAGACAACAAAGGTTTTCGAACAGGTTGCACAGTACTTCGGATTGCTGGCCGATCCGACACGGCTGCGTATTCTCTCCTGTTTGTGCGCCGAAGAGCGCCCCGTCCACGAAGTCGTGGAAAAGATTGGCCTGACGCAAGCCAACATCTCGCGGCACCTGAACATCCTGTATCGCGCCGGGGTGGTAGACCGGCGCCGGGAGGGGAGTTCAGTCATGTACAAGGTTGTCGATCCGAATTTCGTCGACATCTGCCGGACGGTCAGCATCTCGGTTGCCAGCCGCGATCTGGGCGACGAGCTGGGTGTCGTGGAATCCGACAGCAAACGCTGAAGCCTACAACAGAGGGGTTTAACTGATGGTTGATAGTACAAAGCAACCGGGGCGCCTGCGGCCCGCTCCGGAGAACTTCCTGACGGAAGAACAGGTCAAGGCCGTTGGCGCCGGACGGCGCGATTTCCTGCGCAAGAGCTTCCTGGCTGCCGGCGCCGCCCTGGCGGCGCCGCTTGCGGCAAGGGCTAGCGAAGGCGATCCGGACATCCTGAACCTGCCGACCTGGAGCACGACGCTGGGCCAGCCGGTCGCCACCAACCCGTACGGCATGCCGTCCAAATTCGAAAGCCAACTGCTGCGCCGCGAGTCGCCGGGCCTTGCCCGCGTCGGCGGCGCCTCGGTATCGTTTGCGCCGCTGCAGGGGCTGTTCGGCATCATCACGCCGTCCGGCCTGCATTTCGAGCGCCATCACCAGGGCTGGCAGGATGTCGATCCGACCCGCCATCGCCTGATGATCAACGGCTCGGACGACTCGCTGCTCAAGAAGCCCAAGGTCTACACCATGGACGAACTGATGCGCCTGCCGTCGGTGTCGCGCATCCACTTCATCGAGTGCGGCGCCAACACCGGCCTGGAGTGGGGCAACGTCGCGGTGCCCAC
Source organism: uncultured Dechloromonas sp. (assembly GCA_964507585.1). Lineage (GTDB taxonomy): Bacteria > Pseudomonadota > Gammaproteobacteria > Burkholderiales > Rhodocyclaceae > Azonexus. The sequence continues at coordinate 15,568 of CAZDRS010000003.1, read as the reverse complement.
CGTGCAATACACGCACGGCATGCTGTCCTGCTCGGAATTCACCGGTGTGCCGCTGAAGACCCTGCTCGAAGACTGCGGCGTCGATTACAAGAAGGCTCGCTACGTGCTGGCCGAAGGCGCCGACGGCTCGTCGATGACGCGCACCATCCCGATGGAAATGGTCGAATCCGGCGAAGTCTTCGTCGCCTACGGCCAGAACGGCGAAATGCTGCGCCCGGAAAACGGCTACCCGCTGCGCCTGGTGGTACCCGGCGTGCAGGGCGTGTCCTGGGTCAAGTGGCTGCGCCGCATCGAAGTCGGCGACCAGCCCTACGCGACCAAGGACGAGGCGGTGCATTACATCGACCTGCTGCCCAACGGCATGCACCGCCAGTACAGCTCGATCCAGGAAGCCAAGTCGGTGATCACCACCCCGTCCGGCGGCCAGACGCTGGTCGACAAGGGCTTCTTCAACGTTTCCGGCCTGGCCTGGTCGGGCCGCGGCCGCATCAAGCAGGTCGATGTCTCCTTCGACGGCGGCCTCAACTGGCAGACCGCCCGCCTCGAAGGGCCGATCCAGAACAAGGCGCTGACCCGCTTCAACATCAACTGGGTGTGGGACGGCTCGCCGGCCATCCTGCAGTCGCGCGCCATCGACGAAACCGGCTACGTGCAGCCGAGCTACGGCCAGCTGCGCAAGGTGCGCGGCACCAAGTCCATCTATCACAACAACGCCATCCAGTCCTGGAAAGTCGTCGAAAGCGGGGAGGTCACAAATGTCCAGGTTCTGTAAATCGATTCTGGCTGCGGCCCTCGGTTTGAGCGCACTCGGCACCGCATCGGCCTTCGAAAACTTCAAGGGTGTCGGCCGCGCCGCCACGCCGGCCGAAGTGAAGGCCTGGGACATCGATGTCCGCCCCGACTTCAAGGGCCTGCCCAAGGGCAAGGGCAATGTCGAGCGCGGCAACGAGCTGTTCGAGGAAAAATGCGCCTCGTGCCACGGTTCCTTCGGCGAGTCGAACGAGGTGTTCACGCCGCTGGCCGGCGGCACGACCAAGGACGACATCAAGAACGGCCGCGTCAAGGGCCTGTCCTCGGGCGAGCTGCCGCAGCGCACGACCTTCACCAAGGTGGCGACCATTTCGACGGTCTTCGACTACATCCAGCGCGCCATGCCGTGGACGGCGCCCAAGTCGCTGAAGCCGGACGAGGTCTATGCCATCCTGGCCTACCTGCTCAACCTGCAGGAAATCGTGCCGGCCGACTTCGAACTGTCCGACCGGAACATCGCCGAGGTGCAGAAGCTGCTTCCCAACCGCAACGGCATGACCACCGACCACGGCCTTTGGCCCGGTGCGTCGGCCAAGAAGGGCGGCATCGGCAACGGTGGCATTCCGGACGTCAAGAACGTCGCCTGCATGAAGAACTGCAAGCCGGAAGTGCTGATCGGTTCGACCCTGCCCGAGTACGCCCGCACCGCCCACGGCGAGCTGGCCGACCAGAACCGCAACTTCGGCGCCGTGCGCGGCACCCGCACGCTCGGCCCGGAAGCGGCGAAGAAAGCGGCCGATGCCGGCACGCTGGAACTGGCGACCAAGAGCGGCTGCATGGCCTGCCACGGCATGAAGAGCAAGATCGTCGGCCCCGGCTACAGCGAGGTCGTCGCCCGCTACCAGGGCCAGACGGACGCCGAGTCGCGCCTGATTGCCAAGGTCAAGGCCGGGGGGCAGGGCGTCTGGGGCTCGGTGCCGATGCCGCCGAACAGCCATATCAAGGATGACGACATCGTCACGCTGGTCAAGTGGATCCTGAACGGCACCAAGTAATACCCATTTCTACAGAGGAGAAACCATGAACAATCAACGTCGTACCGTACTCAAATCCGGCTCCGGCGCCGCCCTGCTGGGCATGCTGGCCGCCGCCGGCATCATCACCCCGGGCATCGCCCTGGCCGACTGGAACAAGGCCGCCTTCGACGCCAAGAGCATGCCCGACACGCTGAAGGCGCTTGGCGCCGCCAGCCCGGCCGACAGCAAGGACGTCCAGGTCACCGGCCCGGACATCGCCGAAAACGGCGCCGTCGTGCCGGTCGGTGTCGCTTCCAGCCTGCCCAACATCAGCATGGTCGCCATCCTGATCGAGAAGAACCCGAACGCCCTGGCCGCCACCTTCACACTGCCGGAAGGCACCGAAGCCAACGTCCAGACCCGCGTCAAGATGGGCCAGACCTCCAACATCTACGCGCTGGTCAAGTCGGACGGCAAGTTCTTCATGGCAACCAAGGAAATCAAGGTCACCCTGGGCGGCTGCGGAGGCTGAGAAAAACAGTCGCTAGTTGCTAGTCCTTAGTTATTAGCAACAGCCAACCCACAACCAATCGCTAGCGACTAACGACTAGCAACTAGGAGCTAAAAAATGGGCAATCCAATGAAAATCCGCGCTGCCAACAAGGACGGCGTAACCGAAGTGAAGGTGCTGGTCAGCCACGAAATGGAAACCGGCCAGCGCAAGGACGCTGCCGGTGCCATCGTGCCGGCCTGGTTCATCACCGAACTGGTTGCCAAGCATGGCGACAAGACCGTGCTGAGCTGCGAATTCGGCCCGTCCGTCTCGAAGAACCCCTACCTCGCCTTCAAGTTCAAGGGTGGTGCCAAGGGCGAGAAGGTCACCGTCAGCTGGAAGGACAACAAGGGCGACAGCCGGTCCGACGAAGCCGCCATCGGCTGAGTGTCATGCCATGCGGCAGCGAGGCGGCGCAGACCGCTGCTGCCGGTCAAAACTTCCCCTGGAGGAGTATCCGTATGCTTCAACGCATGTTGAAAACCGTGGTCGGCGTTGCCCTGGCCTGCGCCTTTGCCGGATCGGCCAGCGCACAGGACAGCAAGGTCGCCGACGAACTGGCCAAGTACCGCGAGGCGCTGGCCGATGGCAATCCGGCCGATTTGCTCGAAGTGAAGGGCGAAGGCCTGTGGAGCGAAAAGCGCGGCCCGAAGAAGGCGTCGCTCGAACAGTGCGATCTCGGCCTCGGCCCCGGCAAGCTGGAAGGCGCCTACGCCGCCCTGCCCAAGTATTTCAAGGACACCAACAAGGTGATGGATGTCGAATCCCGCCTGGTGCATTGCATGGTCACACTGCAGGGCTTCACGCAGGCCGAGGTGACCAAGCAGTGGTATTCCAAGCCGGGCACCGAGTCCGACATCGAGGCCCTGGTCACCTTCATCGGCGCCAAGTCGAATGGCAAGCCGATCAACGTGCCGGCGACGCACCCGGAAGAAGCCAAGATGGCCAAGATGGGCGAGTACATCTTCTACCGCCGCTCCGGCCCGCAGGATTTCTCCTGCGCCATCTGCCACGGCCAGGAAGGCAAGCGTATCCGCCTGCAGGATCTGGGCAACCTGACGACCAAAGACGGTGCCGGCACGGCGATGAAGACCTGGCCGTCCTACCGCGTCTCGCAAGGTGCCGTATGGACGATGCAGCGCCGCCTGATCGACTGCATGCGCCAGGCGCGCTGGCCCGAGCCGAACTACCTGGCCGATTCGATCATCGCGCTGGAAACCTACCTGCAGAAGAACGCCACCGGCACCGTGATGGAAACGCCGGGCATCAAGCGCTAAACGGGAGCCGACCATGAAACTGAAATTTGCCATTTTCGGCACCCTGGGCCTGGCCCTGGCCGCCCCCGTTCTCGCCCAGAAAGCGACCGAAGCACCGGGCGGCAAGTATGCCAAGGAAGCCGAGCAGATGTTCCGCACCTCCTTCCGGGCCGACAATCCGAAATACTGGATGGCGCGCCTGGAGCAGGACGAAACGATGAAGACCTGCCAGCAGTACCGCGACAATCCGCCGCGCAAGATCGGCGAGAAGCTGGAAAAGCTCAACGCCGCCACCATCCGCTACCCGGTGGACGGCAAGCTGATCGGCGACTGGAAGGAAGGCGAGAAACTCGCCGCGGTCGGCACCGGCGGCCACATCGGCTTCATCCAGCCCGACCCGGCCGGCCGCGTGCGCGGCGGCAACTGCTACGCCTGCCACCAGCTGGCCAAGAAGGAAGTGGCCTACGGCACCATCGGCCCCAGCCTGCAGCACTTCGGCAAGGTTCGCGGCGGCGACGAGGACACGATCAAGTACGTCTACGACAAGATCTACAACTCCAACGCCTTCACCGCCTGCACCAACATGCCGCGCTTCGGCCTGCACAACTGGCTGACGCCGGAGCAGATCACCCACATCGTGGCCTTCCTGATCGACCCGGAATCGCCGGTGAATAAGGACTAGCTGCTAGTTATTAGTCGGTAGTTGTTAGCAAGCAGCAATTACCGACTATCAGCTAATAACTAACGACTAACAACTACGGACTAATAAGCATGAGCATGAATCGCCGCGAATTCCTGCAGGTCATGGCCGTCGCCGCTGCCGGTGGCATGAGCCTGCACAACGACCTGGCGCTGGCCGAGAAGGGCGCCGCCAGACTCTACGACCTGCCGAAGTTCGGCAACGTCAGCCTGCTGCACATCACCGACTGCCACGCCCAGCTGCTGCCGATCTACTTCCGCGAGCCGAACGTCAATCTCGGCTTCGGCGACCAGTTCGGCCAGGTGCCGCACCTCGTCGGCGAGCACCTGCTCAAGCACTTCGGCTTCAAGCCCAATACCATCGAGGCCCACGCCTACACCTACCTGGATTTCGAGAAAGCCGCCCAGACCTACGGCAAGGTCGGCGGCTTCGCCCACCTCGCCACGCTGGTCAAGCGCATGAAGGCGACCCGCCCCGGCGCGCTGCTGCTCGACGGCGGCGATACCTGGCAGGGCTCCGGCACGGCGCTGTGGAGCAACGCGCAGGACATGGTCGATGCCTGCAAGGCGCTCGGCGTCAATGTGATGACCCTGCACTGGGAAGCCACCTACGGCGAGGCGCGGGTCAAGGAAATCGAGGAAAAGGATTTCGCCGGCCACGTCGACATCGTCGCCCAGAACATCAAGACCACCGATTTCGGCGACCCGGTCTTCAAGCCCTACGTGATGAAGAACATCAACGGCGTGCCGGTCGCCATCATCGGCCAGGCCTTTCCCTACACGCCGATCGCCAACCCGCGCTGGCAGGTGCCGAACTGGAGCTACGGCATCCAGGACGACAACATGCAGAAGACCGTCGACGAAGCCCGCGCCGCCGGCGCGCAGGTCGTCGTCGTGCTGTCGCACAACGGCATGGACGTCGACCTCAAGATGGCCAGCCGCGTGCGCGGCATCGACGCCATCCTCGGCGGCCACACCCATGACGGCATGCCGGCCCCGGTCGTCGTCAAGAACGGCGGCGGCCAGACGCTGGTCACCAATGCCGGCTCCAACGGCAAGTACCTCGGCGTGCTCGATTTCGACGTGAAGAACGGCAAGATCGCCGACTTCCGCTACAAGCTGCTGCCCGTCTTCGCCAACCTGCTGCCGGCCGACAAGGACATGCAGGCGCTGATCGACAAGGCGCGCGCGCCCTACCTGTCGAAACTCAACGAAAAGCTGGCCGTTACCGAAGGCACGCTGTACCGCCGCGGCAACTTCAACGGCACCTTCGACCAGGTCATCCTCGACGCGCTGATGAAAGTGAAGGATGCCGAAATCGCCTTCTCGCCCGGCTTCCGCTGGGGTACCTCGCTGCTCCCCGGCCAGCCCATCCTGATGGAGCACGTGCTCGACCAGACGGCGATCACCTACCCGTGGACGACCGTCACCAACATGAGCGGCGAGATGATCAAGACGGTACTCGAAGACGTCTGCGACAACCTGTTCAACCCCGACCCCTACTACCAGCAGGGCGGCGACATGGTGCGCGTCGGCGGCCTGCAATGGACGTGCGATCCGACTGCCAAAATGGGCCAGCGCATCCAGAACATGATGCTCAAGGGCCAGCCGATCGACCCGGCCAGAACCTACAAGGTGGCCGGCTGGGCGCCGGTTTCCGAGGAAGCCAAAGGCTCCGGGGCGCCGATCTGGGACGTGGTGGCCGAATATCTGCGCGACATCAAGACGGTCAAGCCGGTTAAACTCAATCTCCCGACGCTGAAGGGCGCCGCCAACAACCCGGGGATTGCATGACCATGATCACGCTACTCAAGAACCTGCTCGTCGCCGCCTGCATTGCCGCGGCCGGCAGCGCCTGGGCTGCGGACTGGGTGGCGGGCACCGCGACCTGGGAGCAACTGCCCGAAGTCAAGCGCACCAAGCTCGGCCTCTACCTGACGCCGCAGCAGGCCTACGACATGAAGAAGGCCAACCCGAAAGGTGTTGCGCTGTTCGACATCCGTACCCGGGCCGAAGCCATGTATGTCGGCTGGCCGGGCGATGCCGACGCGCTGGTGCCCTTCGTCGAGCATCCGGAACTGATGACCGAATGGGACGACAAGCGGCACATGTACAAGTTGGAGCCGAACCAGGATTTCGTACCCGAACTGGAACGCCGCCTCAAGGAAATGGGCCTCGGCAAGGACGCCCCCGTCATCCTGATCTGCCGCTCCGGCGACCGCAGCGCCAAGGCCGCCGACCGCCTGCAAATGGCCGGCTACACCAAGGTTTACAGCGTTACCGAGGGCGTTGAGGGCGACCTGGCCAAGGATGGCGCCAAGGCTGGCCAGCGCGCGGTCAACGGCTGGAAGAATGCCAACCTGCCGTGGACCTACAAGCTCGACAAGGCGAAGATGTATTTCCCGAAATAAGCCGAAGTACCCAACAAAAACCCCGGCACATCTGTCCGGGGTTTTTTTAATGTCGTCGCGCCGGGATTGCCGCGATCAGCTCTGTTCCTGCAAGTCCTTTACCGGCCGATACGACAGCCATTCCGAGAAGGGAATCTCCTGCACTTCCGGGGTGCGCCGCTCAACCGTCCGGCGCCGGTCGCGCCAGCCGTTGGGAGGCCCAAGCTCTCTTTCCCGCCGATCGAAGCCGGAGCGCTGTTCGTTCTTGCTGACCATGTCGAATCCCCGATTCCTTGTTTTTCCCGTACGGCTACAGATTAACGAATGCCGGGGTGACGCTAAGTGAAAAAAATCACACCAAAAAAGAAAGGCCCGGAAAACCGGGCCTTTCTATGAATTAACTCACATTTACCAGTTCGGCTCGCGCTCCGGCGTCGCCGTAATCTTGTGAATACTCAGGTCGGCGCCCTCGTATTCCTCTTCCTGGTCGAGACGCAAGCCGAGCACCGCCTTCAGGGCGCCATAGACGACACCGCCGCCAACCAGCGCAACGCCAATCGCCATCGCCGTCATAATCAGCTGCGGCATGAAGGCAACGCCGCCGGCGCCCCCCAGGGCCTTCGTACCGAAGATGCCGGCCGCGATGCCGCCCCAGGCGCCGCACAGGCCATGCAGCGGCCAGACACCGAGCACGTCGTCGATCTTCCAGCGGTTCTGGGTCAGCGTGAACATCACCACGAACAAGCCACCGGCCACGCCGCCGACAACCAATGCACCGATCGGGTGCATCAGGTCGGAACCGGCACACACGGCGACCAGGCCGGCCAGCGGGCCGTTGTGCAGGAAGCCGGGGTCGTTCTTGCCCATGACCAGGGCCACCAGCGTGCCGCCAACCATGGCCATCAGCGAATTGAGGGCGACCAGGCCGGAAATCTTGTCCAGCGTCTGGGCGCTCATCACGTTGAAGCCGAACCAGCCGACAGTCAGGATCCAGGCACCCAGTGCCAGGAAGGGGATCGATGACGGCGGGTGGGCGGAAATGCGGCCATCCTTGGCGTAACGGCCATAACGCGCGCCGAGCAGCAGCACGGCCGGCAAGGCGATCCAGCCGCCCATGGCATGCACCACCACGGAGCCGGCAAAGTCATGGAACTCCTCGCCAAAGCTGGCCTTCAGCCAGGCTTGCACACCGAAGTGCTGGTTCCAGGCGATGCCCTCGAAGAAGGGATAGACGAAGCCAACGAGCACGAAGGTAGCCATCAATTGCGGATGAAACTTGGCACGCTCGGCGATGCCGCCCGAAATGATGGCCGGGATAGCCGCCGCGAAGGTGAGCAGGAAGAAGAACTTGGTCAGCTCGAAACCGTTCTGGGCCATCAGCGTTTCGACGCCGGAGAAGAAATTGACACCGTAGGCGATGCTGTAGCCGACGAAGAAATAGGCAATCGTCGATACGCCAAAGTCGCTCAGGATCTTGACCAGGGCATTGACCTGGTTCTTCTTGCGCACGGTGCCGACTTCCAGGAAGGCGAAACCTGCATGCATGGCCAGCACCATGATGGCGCCTAGCAAGATGAACAGCACATTGCTGCCGGACTGTAGTGTTTCCATGAAACCCCCAAAGAAAAGATGGGAGTCACGAAAGCAAGCACCATTCCAGTGCGCAAATAATGTTACAAATCAGTGCGTTGCAATCGGCATCACGATCGGATTTGCACCCTATTGGTGCAGAATCGACACCGGATGCCCGATCGCGGTGCGCCGGCGCCCTATTTGGGCACCAACTCGGTCGGCAACAGGATCCACATCCGCCCCCCCTGCTTCATGCGCCCGGCCTGCTCGCCGGCCTCCTTGCCGAAGCCCCAGAAGAAGTCGGCCCGCACCGCCCCCTTGATGGCGCCGCCGGTATCCTGCGCCATGACCAGGCGGTTCATCGGCTGCCCGGAATTGGGCCGTGTCGTCGCCAGGAAAACCGGCGACCCCAGCGGTACCGAACGCGGATCGACGGCGATGCTGCGCTCGGCCGTCAGCGGTACGCCCAGCGCGCCAATCGGCCCGCCATCGCTGTTCGGCACCTCGCGGAAGAAGACATAGCTCGGGTTCACATTGAGCAGGCCTTCCAGGCGCGCCGGATTGGCCCGCGCCCAGGCCTGGATGCCCTGCATCGAGGCATCTTCCAGCTTCAACTCGCCGCGCTCGACCAGCGTCTTGCCGATCGACTGGTAGGGATGCCCGTTCTGGTCGGCATAGTTCAGGCGCACCATGCTGCCATCGGCCAGCTTGACCCGCCCGGAACCCTGCACCTGCAGGAAGAACAATTCGACCGCATCGTCCACATACAGCAAGGTCTTGCCCGGCAGCTTGTCACCCTTGGCCGCGATCTCGGCCCGCGACCAGTAAGGCACCACCTTGTTGCCCTCCAGGCGGCCGCGCACGCGCTTGTCCTTGAGTTCGGGGAAGACAGCCGACAGGTCGATGGTCAGCAGGTCATCCGGCACGCCCCGCACCGGCTGCTCGTACCCCCGCGCTCGCCCGCGGCTGCCGCGCAGAAGGGGCTCGTAATAACCGGTGACCAGTCCGTTGGTCGCCCCGTCGCCGTTGGCGATGGCATAGGGCTTCAGGTTCTGCTCGAAGAAGCGGCGGGCATCGAAATCCGGTTTGCCATCGGCCGCCCGTGCCTTGTCGCAGACGCGCTTCCAGCCGGCCGCATTGCCCTTGCTGGCGACACCGCGACAGGAGAGCAGGAAGGCCGGCCAGGCGGCGTTGACATCATCCTCGGCCCAGCCGGGCAGGTCGGCCCAGCTCGCTGCGCTGAAAGTCCGCGAGAAAGCCGGGACAGGCGGCGGCGTTACGGCAGGGCAAGCCGCACAACTCGGGCAAGGGGCGCAGGCTGCCGGCGAGGCGGGAGGCGGCGGCGAAGCCGGTGGTACCGTGGAACAGGCAGCCAAAAAGCCGAACAGGGTCAGGGCTAGGGTTTGGATTTTTTTCATGGCTTCGCTACAGTGCTTCGTTTGCCGCGAAGTATACCTGCCGCCATGACCGAATCCCCCACCCTCGAACGCCTGCTGGCCCGTGCCGAGGCCGTTCTCGGCCGCCTCGAAGCCACTCTGCCCCCGCCACCGACGCCACCCGACTGGACCTCTGCCGTCGCCTTCCGCTGGCGCAAGAGCAACGGCCGCGGCTGGCTGCAGGCCGTCCGCCACCCGCACCCGATCCGCCTGTCCGACCTGGAAACCATCGACGATCAGAAGGAACGCATGGTCGCCAACACCCGCCAGTTCGTCGCCGGCAAGCCAGCCAATAACGTGCTGCTCACCGGCTCGCGCGGCTCCGGCAAGTCCTCCTTGGTCAAGGCCATGCTCAACGAGTTCTCGCCCAAGGGCCTGCGCCTGATCGAGGTGGACAAGGACGACCTGATCGACCTGGCCGACATCCTCGACATGCTCGAAGGCCGCCCCGAGCGCTTCATCATCTTCTGCGACGACTTGTCTTTCGAAGCCGGCGAAACCGCCTACAAGGCGCTCAAATCGGTGCTCGACGGCTCGATCGCCGCACCGCCGGACAATGTGCTGATCTACGCCACCTCCAACCGCCGCCACCTGATGCCGGAGTATTTTTCGGAAAACCTGGAGACGCACACGGTCAACGACGAAATCCGCCCCGGCGAAACGACCGAGGAAAAAGTCTCGCTGTCCGACCGCTTCGGCCTGTGGATTTCCTTCTACCCGTTCAGCCAGGACGACTACCTGGCCGTCTTCCAGCACTGGGCGCGCGAACTCGGCGTTCCCGAAGCCGTCATCGCCGCCAGCGAACGCGAAGCCCTGAACTGGTCGCTCGGCCGCGGCTCGCGCTCCGGCCGCGTCGCCTGGCAATTCGCCAAGGAGCTGGCCGGCCGCCAGAAACCGACACGGAAGAAGGCCAAATGACCGCAATCGTCGAAGTCGCCGCCGCCGTCATGCTGCGCGCCGACGGCCGCGAATTCCTGCTCGCCCAGCGGCCGGAAGGCAAGGTTTACGCCGGCTACTGGGAATTCCCCGGCGGCAAGGTCGAACCCGGCGAAACCGTACGCGCTGCGCTGATCCGCGAATTGCAGGAGGAACTCGGCATCACCGTCACCGCCTGCTCGCCGTGGCTGACCCGCGTATTCACCTATCCGCACGCCACGGTACGCCTCAACTTCTGGCGCGTCACGGCCTGGGAGGGCGAAATCGGCATCACCGCCCCGCTCGAACACTCGGCTTTCGATTGGCTACCCATCGGCCAGCCGGCCACCGTCGCCCCCATCCTGCCGGCCAACGATCCCATCCTCAAGGCGCTCTCCCTGCCGACAACCATGGCCATCACCATGGGTGAGGTCGAAGGCACCGAGCGCCAGCTGGAGCGGCTGGAAGAAGCCCTGCAGGCCGGCCTGCGCCTGATCCAGGTGCGCGACAAGGTATGGCAACCGGCCCAACGCCTGTGGTTTGCCGAAGCGGTCACCAGACTGGCACGCAGCCACGGCGCGCTGGTCGTCATCAACGACGATGCCGACATCGCCCGCCGCGTCGGCGCCGACGGCCTACACCTATCGTCGGCCAGCCTCGCCCGCCTGCACCAGCGCCCCGACGACTTCACCTGGGTCGGCGCCTCCTGCCATACCGCCGACGAAATCCGCCGGGCCGGCGAACTGGGCCTCGACTACGCCCTGCTCGGCCCAGTCTTGCCGACTCCCACGCACCCGGAAACCGCCGGCCTCGGCTGGGCGGAGCTCGCCCGCCTCACGGCCGGCAACACCCTGCCGGTCTTTGCACTAGGGGGAATGCGAATGGAAATGCTGGACGAGGCACAAGGCCACGGCGCCCACGGCATCGCACTGATGCGCGGCTGGTAAGCGCCCCCGCTTGTCATTCCCGCGCAGGCGGGAATCCAGGAAAATACCGAGGCCCGCCGCTCATTCCGGATTCCCGCTTGTGCAGGAATGGCGGAGTTCAGCGCCCGGTGCTCGGCATATCAGGAAAATCCATTCCGGGGGCACCGGCCTCGTCATCGCTGACCTGGCCGGCGATGCGATAGGACTCGCTGGCCCAGGCGCCCAGGTCGATCTGCTTGCACCGCTCCGAGCAGAACGGACGCCACGGATTTTCCGGTGCCCACAAGGCATCCCCGCCACATTGCGGGCAACGAACCTTACGCTGCTTGGCCATCAGAGATCAGAAGGAAAGATTCAAAAATCGGATTGAGCACCTTAAATACGTCACGTAATCCACCTTGTCTGTTGTTCGGCTACTCAACTAGCTACTCAGTTCATCTGCAATGTTACTTGAAGATTCTGCTTTCCGTCCTCTACGCCTGAGTGCAAACATGCAAAACAAGCAAGGGAAAACGAAGCAAGATGACAATCGGCACGCTGTTTGTTAATGATTACTCTAATAAGCGTGACTGGTGCCACAGGGGCTGTTCCGATTATTTTTATAATCGGACGATGATCACCACGAGACATTTGTTGATGATTACACGGTTAATCTTGACCAGAGCCAGAAACCACTACCTGTCAAGGAACCCCGGAAATCAGTAGTTGACAAAATTAAACGCAGGGTCAATTCTGATTGACAGGGCGGGTTTAGCTAGCTAAAGTCCGCCCCCAGTCTCATCCACCATGTGTGGAAGGAGCATCAGGGGCCCTCTTGTAGAGATGCAAGGGGGCCTCAGTCATTTTTGAGCCCAGTATGCCTCGCACTCTTTTGCGAAAGCCTGTCGACGATGCGCCTTCAAGCAGTAGGCCGTTTTGAGCAGATAAAAACGAGGTCCATCACGCGTTTCTCGTTTCGCCAAAACAACGGCAAAGTCATTGAGTCGTGCCCATATAACCACATGGGTTTCTGACTTTCGCTGATTTTCCCACCACGGGAAATCATCTTGGCCAGCATTGTTGATGCACCATGCCACCCATCGAATGCGAGCACACCGATCCAGATCAGGTATCCGGTCATCTTCATTTCGATTGCGCTTGTCCGGAGCCTCCGAGATGAGGTGCCAAAAACTAAACCCCTTTCCCTTGGTTTCTGGCCTGTACTGTGCTCGAACCGGAGCCCCCCGGAATGTTAGAGCAGCTCGAACCACAGTCTCCAGATAGACTTCATATATGGCGCTCTCGTAATCCGCCCATGCCCAGGCCCCGCCAAAGGGAATAAGATCCGGAGGCTGACTCACGCTTGAGGCCTCCAGACAAACAGATTGAATTTTTCCGCCCGAAGCAATGAACTAACCTCGAGGCTGAGGCCTGTTCTTTGCCGAATATAAGCAACCAGTGCCAATTTAGCCGGGCTTTCTTGCAGCCCACGGTGCACATAGCCAACGGCACCGATAAGCAGATCCGCTAACTGCAATAGCAACACATCGTGAGAGTGCACGAGCTCAATTGAGCGAATTACATTACGGTCAAAATCACAGTTCGCGTTGCACAAGACCTCGTGAAGCTTTGCCACCTTCGCTTGACCGCGAGTGTCCTTGATATCCAAGAAGATGCGGTAATGCTCATCTGGCGAAATCAATCTATTAAGCAGCAGGTACCACATCTTGTAATAGAAAACGTCGTGATCCTGGGCGAAGCGATGGTGATCAAGCGATCCCTTATCAGGGACAACCAACGCTCGAAAACGCAGCAGTGGCTCGTCAAAAAACAGATCCAACAAAGCTCGATAGAAATCCAACTTTGCCGGAGAGACCTTTACCCACTTTATTTCGAATCCAGGAGCAAGCCCAAAGTCATTTTTGAGTGCTTTAATTTTTCTACCGAGCATCGCCCGATATTCAGCATCACACCAAACCGCACCCAATACCATTGATCGGGCTTTGTCGTGCTCCAAGTGGCACGATTCGTCGCAGTAAACGTGGATCAAGTTGTTCATCAAAGCAAACTCTTCGGAAATGTCGTCAAGCGATAGCGCGGGCATAAGTATCGTCCAAAAAGGCCCCAGAAAGTCGCCAAGAAAAACACCACCATAGACGAACACAATATCAACGATATTGTGCTATTCGCGCGCGCTCGCGCATGCGTGCAAGCCACAAAAAACTGTGTAACCGGTGTAACGGTGTAACTTTTCCGGTGAACCATTGTGGCACAACGATCTTGCGGTTACACAGGCCAACAAAATGGTGTAACCAACGGTGTAACCAAGGGGGAATTCATGCTCATCACCTCCCGTGGTTACACCGAAAACGCCCCGGTGTAACCACGGTGTAACCGCTGAAATCATTGCTGCACAAGGCTTTTCATATAGTGGTTACACCGTTACACCGGTTACACCATATTTTTGTCTCACACGTGCACGCCTGAGCGCGTGCGCACACGCGCGGGTTTAATTCCCGTGGAGTCGTGGATTGCACTAAGCAACCAAAGGAACATCCCCACGCACGAAAACAAACAGCCACGCCAACACACCACAAATCGCCGCTGTTCGATTTTTTCAAACCAAGCGCCCACGAGGAGTCGCAAAAACAAAAAAGCGCCATGTGGCGCTTTTTGTTGGCTTCAAGGGGCACTCTTTCAGCGACATTCTTTCTCGCTTTTCATCCAGCGTGAAAAATCCGGCTCCTGGGCACAGTCGTTCGGCTCGGCGACCGCCGTTCCCATTTTGAAGTTGAAATAATCCCGGCTCACCTTGGGGCGGCATGCAGCTGAAATGGCGTACTTCCAGCTGTTTTTCTTCAGCCACTCGATCTGCTTGCTTGGCAACTGCCGATCAGTCAGTTCGATCAACTCTTCCTTGCTCAGAAACGAACTGGTCATAGGCAGCTTTCATTCCATGCGAGTCGTCCTAACGAACTTGTAGAAACGCCTCGGCGTGTTGTTATCCGGAGTCTTGGCGACAACCGATGTCTTATCCGTACCGGGTTCCAGCATACCAACCCGAGCCAGCACATTGGCTGCGGCAAAGCCATCATAGCCCTCCGTTATCTCATCGTTAAAGGTGGATGGGAACACAAAAAACCACTGCTCATCTCCCTTGGTGCGACTATAGCCGGCCACATCGCGCATGTTGATCGGCGCATCGCTTCCAGCAAGATTCCAATCAATAAACCGGCTGAAAGAGTGCTTGGCGAACCATCCCTCAGCCTGGCTGACGATCTGCACATCTTCACGATTGCCGAGACCATAGCGCTCCAACCAGGCATGGAAACAACGTCGCATAGCGTTCCGGCCTTCCGTAGGTCGCCACCCGGTCATTCCCGCCTCGGTAGCGATTTCCAGCGCCTCCCCAGCCGCCGCAAATCGCATGGCAACCCGGCGTACCTGACCACTGGCCGAACCGGGCAATTCGTCGACAGCCTCGTTAATCCCCTTGCGAATCCTTGTGGCAATCTCTTTCAAACGAGCGGACACATGGGCAACGAAGGATCGACCAACAGCGCCATAGTTTTCCTGTGTCGCCCGATCCAGTTCCCTGGCCAGGCGATTCGAATCAGGCGCACCATTCAAGGTCTCGAAGCACCCCATGCCAGCGCCGGCATCGGCCGGCAGACAAGCCAGGCGCACCTCCTGCCCTGCTCGGGTTTTCCGGCCGCCGCCCTGCATGACCCCAGTCAGGTCAATTTCGCCGGTCGACAGCGCCAATATCCGCCAACGCAGCATTTCCCGGTTTCCGCCATCACGAGCCCCCTGCATCTTGCCGGTGCCATTGAAAAGCCGGTAAGCCGCCATACTGATCGCCTCCGGGTTCCCCTGCCCGATCTCGTCCAACAACATCAAGCCATCGTTTCGCGCCGCTGCTGCATTTGCCAAGGCAAGCGCCGTCGCATCCCAGTTCAACACCTGCTCCCGCGGGTGC
This sequence comes from uncultured Dechloromonas sp., assembly GCA_964507585.1. Classification (GTDB taxonomy): domain Bacteria; phylum Pseudomonadota; class Gammaproteobacteria; order Burkholderiales; family Rhodocyclaceae; genus Azonexus. Next base: position 97 of record CAZDRS010000003.1, on the reverse strand, counting down.
CCCCATACGGATGCGCCAACGTTGGCCGATGTCGTCTTGCCACACCCCGATGGGCCATAAATATGGAAACCACCGCATTCCAGCCCGACCAAGTGCA
>CAZDRS010000002.1:0-40139 GCA_964507585.1 uncultured Dechloromonas sp. | reverse complement strand
TGAAATGCGGTATCGTCGGCCTGCCCAACGTCGGCAAATCCACCCTGTTCAACGCGCTGACCAAGGCCGGCATCGAAGCGGCCAACTACCCGTTGTCCTGGAGTTTTTAAGGCTCCTTGTTGGATCAACGAGTTCCGTGCAACGCGGGATTCAGTAGGACAAAGCCGCTACAAAACTGAAGCCAGCTTACCGGAAGCGGCAAGGTTTGTCGGCTGTGGCAGATGATGCAATTCGCAGAATTGGCCCCGACTTTTAAACTCGATTTTGCCGCACCTTTCAACGTGAGGCCGGCGAAACAAGTGATTAAAGGCCTTACCTAGTCGAAGTATAAGGATTGACGCCTTTTGACCGGATTGAAGGACGCATTACCACCACGTATCCCTCAAATATCTAGGACTTCGGTATCCGATGCGTTCAGTGCAAAGTCGCTTCCATCTTGCGCTCAAAAATCCAGAACTCGATTTCGGCTTCATCCCAACCGACAGCACTTATGCCGATCTTGAACGGCTTGGGAAATTTCCCCATTTGAGCCAAACGATAGATCGTTGCTTTTGAAAGACCGACGGCATCTATCACTTGTGGTAGTCGCAGGACTCTACTGCGGCGCGGCGGGTGGGGCGTGAGCGTAATGTTCATTTCATGGATTCCTTTGTTGATATTGCTGATGTCCTGCTGAGACTGCTTGGCGTGTCCCGCGTCGCTGTAATTCGCCCTGAAGCACCTCGTCAGCGCGTGACGATTGAAGAACACACCACATTGCATTCGCGTTATGCCAATCTTTTTTCCAGTCTCTTCAGTTTGGCTTGGATAGCCTGACGGCTGATGCGCTTCTTTCCCGTCAGCCAGCAATAGACTTGGGGCAAGGTCTTGGCATCCCAGCCGTAGCAGAGATACAACGCTTGGGAGAGCAGCGTGAAGTCCTCGACGTATTGGCGGAACTCCTCATCCTTGTCAGCCACTGCATTGAGCTGGGCTTTCACCTTGTCGGCATGCTTGATCGAGTTGCGCCATTTGTCGTTGATCTTCTTTGATGCAAGTGCTTGACATTGGAGCTGCTCAAATTCGCCGAGATTAAGAAGATGGATCGCCTTGTCTGCCAGCGACCATGCTTTCTCAGCGACGAACATCCGTGCCTTTGTCATGTTCAGTTTTCCGCTGACGTCCAACATGCCTGCGTATTTTTGATGGACAGAGAACGAGCGCCCCAGCTTGCTCAGATGCACAAGGTCATCCATTTGCCGCTGCTGGAGCGATTGCGTTTCGTCAGCCGTGTAAGTGCCAACCACGGAAAATGCGCCTGCGCTTTCAGTTGCGCGAAAGCGGGGAGGAACGGATTTTTCGGACAGTCGGCGCAACAAATCCGTGGCCGTCTGTTGTGCCTGAATGATAGCGTCAGAATATGGGTGGTCAGGTTCATGCTGCCGCTCTTCGTTACATTCAGCCAGCATCTGCGGATCGCCGACGCCATGCAAATCGAACATGATTTGCCAGGTTGCGTAAATCCAGTCAGCGGCAAGGGAGATGTTTTCAAATTCATGTTCGGAATCAAAATCATCAGGGACGAGTGACATAAATGCATCACCAAATACCCCAGAAACCTGAGCGTATGCGGGATGATTTTCCGGGAAGTCATCCAGCTCCAAAACTTCCAAATTGTTTGCTTCCATATAAACCTCCCTTTGCCTGCGGTGCTTCGGATGCCGCCAGAAAATTGCGTTAGTCATAGTGCTGCTTGTAAGAAAATTATAGTCAGCAGCGACTTATTTCTCAGAAAACCGACAACTTCTTGCAACAGGGGGTGCAACAGGGTTGGCAACAGCCAGCGCAACAGGGCCGGCAACAGACTGAAAGTCTGTCAAAACCAAACAGGGCAAGGCATTCAAGCCGTCAGCCACTCGATTTCATTCGCCTAATAAATCATTCATAAAACCGAGTAATGATTCATTCAGAGTCTCTACTACGTAGAGACGGCGGCTGACGCCGCCTGGTCAGGTAAATTTTTACAGTATGTCCTCATCCTCGGCTACCGCAGCGGCTCCGCCGCCGCTTCTAGTGTCGGGATAGAAATCGACCCATCCGCCCCCGTCGGAAACCGACCGGATTCCTACAGTCCTCTGTCGCTACGTCCAGCACAGTCGGAATCCTCTCCTTGTGCCGATCATGCCGGCATCCTATCGTTGGCTACACATTAAACGAACGTCCTGTGACGTAGCCAACAAGGAGAAAGTCATGGCAAGCGGAAAATTCGTCAGCTACATTCGCGTCAGCACTGCTCGGCAAGGAGCATCCGGCCTTGGACTAGAAGCTCAACAAGAAGCCGTCCAGCGATTTCTCAATGGCGGCTCATGGGAATTGCTCGGCGAGTTCAAAGAGGTTGAAACCGGCAAAGGTGCTGATGCGCTTGCCAAGCGCCCACAGTTGCGCGCGGCTCTTGATGCCTGTCGCAAGGAAGGCGCCACGCTCATCATCGCCAAGCTCGACCGTCTTTCAAGATCAGTGCATTTCGTTTCCGGCCTGATGGAAAGCAAGGTGCGGTTTGTCGCTTGTGACATGCCGGAAGCAAATGAGCTGACCATTCACATCATGGCCGCATTTGCAGAACATGAAGCCAAACGGATCAGCCAACGCACGAAAGACGCTCTGGCTGTCGCCAAGGCCCGTGGTGCTGTTTTGGGGAAGTCGGGAGCAGCGAACCTACGCCCAAACCTTGAGGCTCGCCAACAAGCGGCAAATGCGTTTGCAAAACGATTGCAGCCGATGTTCGACGGCATGAAGTTGCGGCAGCTTACTCAACGAGCCATGGTGGCCGAGTTAAATGCCGTCGGCGTTCCTACCCCAAAGGGCGGTCAATGGCGCATTGGTCAGGTGCAGCGTGTTCTCGCTCGAATCGCTGCTGTAACCCCTACGGCTTGAATGCCTGCCCAGACCATCAAAAACGACGCAGGACGAGCGAACGGAAATCCGATGTAGGCTGGGGCGCGGGTGAATCTGTGAGCGCTCTGGCGCGTGCCTACGGGGTTTCGCTGGCAAGCATAAGTGTCACCCGGGAAAAACAACTTCTTACGAACATAACTTTAATTGCTAGTAAAATACTAGCAATTGTGTATTATGATGGCACCATCCAACCAAGGAGTAGCCATGCAAGAAAAAAAAACCACTGGCCGAGCAGTAGGCGGCAAGGCACGAATGGCCAGCTTGACCCCTGAGCAACGACAGGAAAATGCTCGTGCTGCAGCGAAAGCGAAAGCAGAAATGAAGAAACTGCCCAAAGCTACACACTTCGGCCAATTGGCAACAAATCTAATTGATCTACCCTGCTTTGTTCTCGACGATGGACGGCGCGTCATTTCAGGACGGGGCTTGACGGCAGCGATTGGCATGAAAGGTCGCGGGTCAGGCGTTTCCCGCGTAGCCGAACACAAGTTGATTCGTGCCTACGGAGACGAAAAACTAATCGCCGCCATTGAAAACCCCATCAAGTTTGTTGGTAAGTCACCCAAAGGGGACAACGAACCCAGCGACGGTTACGAAGCCCATGTCCTGCAAGAGATTTGCGAAGCAATCCTGACGGCTCGTGACAAGAATATATTGATAACAGAACAGGATCAGCGCTACGCCACTCAGGCAGACATACTTATGCGTGCGTTTGCACGAGTAGGTATCGTGGCTTTGATTGACGAAGCGACGGGCTATCAGAAAGATCGCGAGAAAAATGCTCTGGCCAAGATTCTCGAAGCCTTCGTGGCCAAAGAGCTTCAACCTTGGCTTAAAACTTTTCCGGATGAGTATTACAGCGAACTGTTCCGAATCTATAAAATCCCGTATCCCCCGGCAGGGAATCCGCAATGGCGCCCCGGCTTTATCGGACATGTCACAAACAATGTCGTGTATGACCGCCTCGCACCCGGACTTCTTCCTGAATTGAAGCGTTTGGCAAACAAAGAAGCTCGACGTGCTCGACTCCACCAACATCTAAGCCAGGATGTTGGCCATCCAAAACTCCAAAGCCACATGGGTTCAATCGTAACCTTGCTAAAACTATCCCGTAATCCGGAAGAGTTTTTCGCTTATGTAGATCGATTCCACCCGCGCTTTGGAACAACCGGCGAGCTGGATCTTGGCTAAACCAATAGCAGACCCCTGCTGCCCTAGCAGGGGCTGCATTGCAACCACACAGAGACAGCTGATGGTCACATGAACTTCATGGATTCGTTATACAGGCCGATGGCCGATTTGCACTCAGACTGCGGTGGCTTCTTGTTACGCGGATAGGTGCTTTCCGCGTAGAGCATGCCCTCCATGAAGCCGCGTTGAATATCGGCGGCCGAGAACCCTTGGGCCTGTAGCATCTTCACCTGTCGCTCGGTCTCGTTCGGCACTGGTTGCTTGCCCGTGCATTTCTCGTGGAGGATGCTGGCGATCATTATGCCCTTCGCGGCTCCGATCTCGTAGGAGCCGGCCTGAACGGAAGGAGCGATCAACAAGCCGAGCATGGCGGTAGCGATTACTCCTCGCATATCACTCGACCTTGCTCATAACGCGAACCAACTTCCCGTCCTTGTCGAACAGCAGGCGAGTGCCACGACTCTCACTGCCGGCGAGCGAGGCACGTGCATAGACCCATGTCACACTCTTCCCGCCATCTTGGGTGAAGTTTTGCGAACGAGGTTTCCCGAGCTTTTCGACGACCTCCTCATACGTCGTGACACCGGGCTGGAAATTTTCGACATCCGTCATTTCAAACTTTTGACCACGAGTTGCACAGGCGCTAAGCGCCAACATCGCGGCGACGATCATCAACTTCTTCATTCTTATTCTTACCCCCTTTCGATAATGTCTATTTGGCACGATTAGTGCGTGGCCGATAAGAATACAATAAATGACATTCGCAGGGGTGATGACATCCCTACGAAAACGATTCGGACAGCGTGTAAAGGAACTGAGACAGGCCACTGGACTGTCGCAAGAGGCGTTCGCCGATCGTTGCGGGTTTGCTCGCAGCTACATGAGCCGAATCGAACGCGGTGGTGCCAATCCATCATTGGATGCCGTGCAAGTGGTGGCTGATGCGCTGAACGTTGAAGTGTTCAAGCTGTTCATGGATGACAGCGCACCGACTGCCACCGGCTCTGTGTGTGAAGTGCCATTCGCTCGGGATGGCTCTTTTTTCGGCCCGATGACCTGCCGACCAGCGACGAAGGAATACAACGTCGGCAACAAAGGCGCAGGCAATACCAAGCGCTTCAAGAGCTTCGACGAAGCATTGGCCTACCTGAATGCACAACGAGCAAAGCAGAAGCCGGTGAAGTGGTGGCGACCAGACGACAAGGGCCAATGGGGCCTGGTCACTGCGGTTCGCTGGGCAATTTTGCCGGAGAAGGATGATTAGCCATCGCGGCCAATTCGTCCTGAATCAACATCAGTGCCGGTCGGGCATCTTCGACAGTCAAGCTGACATAGTGCTTGTGCAGCACATCTGACTTCGGCGCGGTGTGGTTCAGGATTCGACGCAGCACGGCATCTCCAACTTTCAACCGCTCGCCTGTCGTGGCCAGCATCTTGCGAAGGTCATGCAGCATGAAGCGAGGCGCACCCTGCCGGATCGCCATGCTATAGACGTGTTCCTTCGATACGCCCTTAAACAACTTGTCGGCGCCTGACAGCCCTGCACACCGACGACGGAGGATGCCTTCCATCATCGGCGTGATCGGTAATGAGTGGGGCTTACCATTCTTGGTATCAGCAATCGACAAGACGCCCGTGTCGAAATCAATGTCGGCAGGCGTCAGATTATGGCCTTCATCGCGCCGTAGCCCTGTATAGAGCAGCAAGAGCAGGTAATCGCGTTGCTTCTCGCCAATCTTGTCGAGCGCAACACGCCATTGTGGAAGGTCATCTTCGCGCAGCAGCCTGGCTCTCGGCTTCGCCCGTTCCGGCATCAGACCAGCGGCAGCCAGTTTGTGAAACGGGTTATCCAGCGTCAGACCATACACTGCATTCACATAACGAATCAGCGCACCAATCAGCCCTCTGCCGGTTTCAACCTGTGCAGCGCCGGTGTTTTGAGCAAAGCTGTGGCAATGTTCAGAAAATGCCGCGCCGGTCATGGCTGCAACAGGTTGATCTTTCCACGCAGTGAAGTGGATGCGGATCATCGAATCGTAGCTTTTCAGGCTTTTGGGTTTGAGCTTCTTGGCTGCACAGTATTCCGGTATCAGTTCGATCAAGGTCGGCAGTTTTTTCAGCGATGGACGCACCGGCGGCCTGCCGGCACGGCACTCTCGCAGGATTTCGATGGCTTTGGTGCGTGCTTCCTCGACGCTGATTAACGGCCACCTGCCGAGCATCATTCTCAACTGCTTACCCTGAACGCTAGTTGCCACGAGGAAAGTGCGGCTGCGCTTGTTCAGCCTGACACAAAAGCCGCACAAGACCTTGTCGCGCACGATGCGTCCGTCAGTGCCTTGCAGCCTTTGGAGAAGAGCCTCCGAGAGGGTTAAAATGCTCATTTTTCCGCTACAAAACAAGGACAAAATCGTTGCGAAACGCTCCGGTTTTCGGTGTTTTGTTGCTTCACCCAGATTACAGCGGACGTGCGCTTCGACGCCTGTCCGGCACTTCGACGATGCTGACGTGTGGCTCGATGGTGCATGATTAACAAAGGAAAAAACATGTCTCTGAAATGCGGTATCGTCGGCCTGCCCAACGTCGGCAAATCCACCCTGTTCAACGCGCTGACCAAGGCCGGCATCGAAGCGGCCAACTACCCGTTCTGTACTATCGAGCCGAACGTCGGCATCGTCGAGGTGCCCGATCCGCGCCTCGCCAAGCTGTCGGAAATCGTCAAGCCGCAGAAGATACAGCCGGCCATCGTCGAATTCGTCGACATCGCCGGCCTGGTGGCCGGTGCCTCCAAGGGCGAGGGCCTGGGCAACCAGTTCCTGGCCAATATCCGCGAAACCGACGCTATCGTACACGTCGTGCGCTGCTTCGATGACCCGAACGTGATCCACGTTTCCGGCAGCGTCGATCCGATCCGCGACATCGAAGTGATCGATACCGAACTGGCGCTGGCCGACATGGGCACTGTCGAAAAAGCCCTGAACCGCTACAAGCGTCCGGCCAACTCGGGCGACAAGGAAGCCAAGATCCTGGTCGCCGTGCTGGAAAAGTGCTTCGCCCAACTCGACCAGGGCAAGGCCGTGCGCGGACTCGATCTGTCCAAGGAAGAATGGGCCAGCCTCAAGCCCTTCTGCCTGATCACCGCCAAGCCGGTGCTCTATGCTGCCAACGTGGCCGAAGACGGCTTCACCGACAACCCGCTGCTCGCCAAGGTCGAAGCCCATGCCGCCGCCGAGGGTTCGCAGGTTGTCGCGCTGTGCGCCTCGATCGAAGCCGAAATCGCCGATCTCGACGATGCCGACAAGATCGAATTCCTGGAGTCGATGGGCCTGCACGAAGCCGGTCTCGACCGCCTGATCCGCGCCGGCTACACGCTGCTCGGCCTGCAGACCTACTTCACGGCCGGCGTCAAGGAAGTGCGCGCGTGGACTATCCACGCCGGCGACACCGCCCCGCAGGCCGCCGGCGTCATCCACACCGACTTCGAACGCGGCTTCATCCGCGCCCAGACCATCGCCTTCGACGATTTCATCCAGTACAAGGGTGAAGCCGGCGCCAAGGAAGCCGGCAAGATGCGCGCCGAAGGCAAGGAATATGTCGTCAAGGATGGCGACGTCCTGAACTTCCTGTTCAACGTCTAAACGCCCCGGGACGCTAGCGAATGACCTTGCGCCATTCGCTTTCGAAGTAGCGCACCAGCACCTGATTGTTGAGCTGATTGACCTCGGCCGGTATGCGCCCCATGTCGGCCGGGAACGCGAACAGGCCGGGCATGGTTTCCGGCGTCAGGTAGCGGGTTTTCGCCGCAACGCTGGTGGGCGGCGAGAAGTCCTGCCGGCCGGCGATGATGTAGCCCCATTCGCCGAAGGACGGCACCTGCGCATGGTAGGGCGCCGTCCGGAAGCCGACACTCTCCAGCGTCGCCACCACGCACCAGAACGATTGTCTCGCGTAGAGCGGCGAGGTCGATTGCACGACGAGCAGGCCATTGGCCGACAGGCGTTTCTCGATCAGGCGGTAGAACGCCGAGGTATAGAGTTTGCCCAACGCAAAATTGGACGGATCGGGAAAATCGATGACGATGAAATCGAAATAGTCCTTGCTCTCCTCCAGCCACTGCAGGGCATCGGCATTGACCACCTTGAGGCGCTCCGACTTGAGCGCGCCTTGGTTCAAGGCGACCAGGGCCGGCGCCGTCGAGAATAGCTCGGTCATCGCCGGGTCGAGATCGACCAGCGTGATCGCCTCAACATTCGGGTACTTGAGGATTTCGCGTACCGCCAACCCGTCGCCGCCGCCCAGCACCAGTACGCGCCTTGCCCCCGGCAAGGCAGCCAAGCCAGGATGCACCAGCGCTTCGTGGTAGCGGTATTCATCATGCGACGAGAACTGCAGGTTGCCGTTCAGAAACAGGCGGAGATCGTCGTGCCAACGGGTAACGACAATGCGCTGGTAGGGCGTCGTTTCGGTATGTACGATTTCGTCGGCGTAAAGATGGGCCTCGGCAAAGGTCGTCAGCTGCCCTGCCCCGGCAAAACCGGCGACGAGCAGGCCGAATACCGCCCAGCTTTGCAGCAGCAGGCCGCGCCGGGCCGGCAGTTGCTCGCGAAACAGGTGCAAGGCCCACAGGGCCACCCCCACATTCAGCACGCCAAAGAGCAGGCCGGTACGCACCATGCCCAAGTGCGGCGCCAGGATCAGCGGAAAGAGGATGGATACCGCCAACGCGCCGAGGTAATCAAAGGTGAGTACCTGCGACACCAGATCCTTGAAAGCCAGCTCCCGCTTCAGGATGCGCATGACCAGTGGGATCTCCAGGCCGACCAGCACGCCAACACCGAACACCACAAGGTAGAGCACGAGCTTGAACGGCGCCGACAGCCAGGTGAACACCACGAACAAGCCGACCGCCGAAAAACCGCCGAGCAAGCCAACCATTAGCTCGATCTGGATAAAGCGGCCAATCAGGTCGCGGGTGATGTACTTCGACAGCCACGACCCGGCGCCCATCGCGAACAGGTAGGTGCCGATGACCGTCGAAAACTGCATCACCGAGTCGCCCAGCAGATAGGACGACAAGGCACCGGCGATCAACTCGTAGGCCAGGCCGCAGGAGGCGATGACGAAGACGGAAAAGAGAAGGGCATGACGCATGGGCAGCGATGCTACCCCGAAATGCCGGGAACGGCGCAGCCCGGGAACGGTCTGACGAAGACGCTCCTTGTCCCGAGGCCACCATGCCCCGCCCCTTCGCGCTTTCCGCACTGCTGCTGTACGCCGCCATGGCCACGGCACAGGCCGCCGAATACGTCATCGATCCCACCCATACCTACGCCGGCTTCGAGATCGACCACCTCGGTTTCTCGACCCAGCGCGGCCAGTTCAACCGCAGCAGCGGGAGCATCGAATTCGACCCCGAGCAGCAAAGCGGGCGCATCGACATCCGCATTGATGCCGCCTCGCTCGATACCGGTTTCGCCCGGCGCGACGATGTGTTGCGCGGTGAGGAATGGTTCGACACCCAGGCTTTTCCCGACATCCTTTTCCGTAGCCAAAAGCTCGTTTTTAGCGGTGACCAATTGAGCGCCGTCGAAGGCACGCTGGTCATGCGCGGCGAAATGCGCCCGCTCCGACTGGAGGTGACGCGCTTCAAATGCGGCCTCAATCTGGCCAACCGCAAGCGTGGCTGCGGTGCCGATGCGCAAGGCAGCCTGAAGCGTTCCGATTTTGGCCTGAACAACGGCCAGCCCTTCATCGGCGACGAAGTTCGCCTGCGCATCCAGGTCGAAGCCTACCTACCGTAAGCATGCCCGATGCTCACTAAAGTCATGTGCTAACGCGCTGTTTCTGCGAAAATAGCACCCCCTTTTTGCTGTTCCCGGAAGCTCCCCATGCCCCCCCATCCCGCCATTGCCAGCACCGCCGAAATCGTCGCCGAACTGAAAGCCGGCCGCATGGTCGTGCTGGTCGATGAAGAAGACCGCGAAAACGAGGGCGACCTCGTCATGGCCGCCGAGCACATCACGCCGGAAGCCATCAATTTCATGGCCAAGTACGGCCGCGGCCTGATCTGCCTGACCCTGACCGCCGAGCGCTGCAAGAAGCTGGGCCTGACCCAGATGGCACGCAACAACGGTACCGTCTACGGCACCGCCTTCACGGTCTCGATCGAAGCCGCCGAGGGCGTTACTACCGGCATTTCCGCTGCCGACCGGGCCAAGACCATCCAGGTCGCCGTGGCCAAGAACGCCGTCGCCGACGACATCGTGCAGCCCGGCCACGTCTTCCCGATCACCGCCCGCGAAGGCGGCGTGCTGGTCCGCGCCGGCCACACCGAAGCCGGTTGCGACCTGGCCGGCATGGCCGGTCTGGAACCCGCCTCGGTCATCTGCGAAATTATGAACGACGACGGCACGATGGCCCGCCTGCCCGAACTGATCGAGTTCGCCAAGGAACACGGCATCAAGATCGGCACCATCGCCGACCTGATCCACTACCGCGCTTCCTCGGAAACCCTGATCAAGCGCGTCACCAGCAAGGCCATCGACACCGCGCACGGCGAATTCATGTTGCACGCCTTCGTCGACCAGGCCTGCGGCGCCACGCACCTGGCCCTGGTCAAGGGCAGCATCCCGGCCGGCGGCGAAACCCTGGTTCGCGTCCATGAACCGCTGTCGGTGCTCGATTTCCTCGATCCGGCCAGCAAGCGCCAGGCCTTTTCCATCGACCAGGCACAAGCTGCACTGGCCAAGCACGGCCACGGCGTCATCGTGCTGATGCACCGCCCGGAAAACGGCGAGGATCTGCTGACCCGCCTGACCGGTACCGTCCCGAGCGCCCCCGCCAAGTGGGATCCGCGCAGCTACGGCATCGGTGCCCAGATCCTGCGCGACCTCGGCGTCACCAAGATGCGCCTGCTCTCCAGCCCGCGCAAGATGCCCTCCATGGCCGGTTTCGACCTTGAAGTCACCGGCTTCGTCTCTTCTCCTGCGGAGCTCTAAGCCATGTCCCGCTTTGACAACGTTTTCGAATTCGACAGCAACCTGAACGGTGCCGGCCTCAAGGTCGGCGTCGTGATGTGCCGCTTCAACCTGCCGGTCTGCGAAGGCCTGCTTTCCTCCTGCATCGCCGAACTGAAGCGCCTCGGCGTGGCCGATGCCGACATGACCATCGCCACCGTGCCGGGCGCGCTGGAAGCCCCGCTGGTGCTGCAAACGATGGCGCAGAGCGGCAGCTTCGACGCCCTGGTCGCCCTCGGCGCCGTCATCCGCGGCGACACCTACCACTTCGAGGTGGTTTCCAATGACGCCTGCCGCGCCATCATGGAAGTCCAGCTCGATACTGGCGTGCCCATCGCCAACGGCATCCTGACCTGCGACACCGACGAACAGGCCGAAGTCCGCATGCAGCCCAAGGGCGCCGATTGCGCCCAGGCTGCCGTCGAAATGGCCAACCTACAGAAAGCGCTCACCCAATGACCACCTTCCTCAGCGACAGCGAGCACCCGCAAGAAGTCAAGGCTCCGCCGAAATCGGCCCGCCGCCGGGCGCGCGAATTCGTGCTGCAAGGCCTCTACCAGTGGCGCGTCGGCGGTGCCGACGAGGCTGCCATCGAAGCCTATGCCCCGGAAATGGACGGCTTTGCCAAGGCCGACCGCGATTTCTTCGTCGGCACGCTGCGTGGCGTAATCGGCCAGCAGGCAGCGCTGACCGAACGCATCGCCACCCACATCGACCGCCCCTTCGGCGAACTGTCGCCAATCGAAGCCTGCGTGATGATGCTCGGCACCTTCGAGATGCTGAACCACCCTGAAACGCCGTACCGCGTGATCATCAACGAGGCCATCGAACTGGCCAAGGCGTTTGGCGGCACCGACGGTCACAAGTACGTCAATGGCGTGCTCGACAAGGTTGCGGCCATCCTGCGCCCGGACGAAGTCGCTGCCCGCAAGCAAGCCAGAAAGTAAGCCTATGGCCGGCGAATTTGCCTTGATCGACAAGTATTTCGCCCGGCCCACCCCCTCGGCCATCCTCGGCCCCGGCGACGACTGCGCCCTGGTGCAGCCGACAGCGGGCAAGCAACTGGCGGTGACCACCGACATGCTGGTGTCGGACACCCATTTCCTGCCCGACACCAACCCGAAGAATCTCGGCTGGAAGGCGCTGGCGGTCAATCTGTCCGACCTCGCCGCGATGGGCGCCACGCCGCGCTGGGTGACGCTGGCCGGCGCCCTGCCAACCGTCGATGAAGCATGGATTGCCGCTTTCGCCGATGGTTTCTTTGCCTGTGCCAAGGAATACGGTGTAGACGTGATCGGCGGCGACACCACCAAGGGGCCGCTCAACGTCTGCATCACCGCCATGGGCGAAGTCGAGCCGGGCCAAGCCTTGCGCCGCGACGGCGCCCAGGTTGGCGACCAGATCTGGGTTTCCGGCCGCCCCGGCCTGGCCGCCCTCGGCCTCGCCCATCTGCAGGGCAAGATCACGCTCCCCGAGCCCTGGCCGCGCTTGTGCGTCGCTGCCCTGGAAAAACCGCGCCCCCGCGTCGCCCTCGGCCAGGCGCTGGTTGGTGTTGCCACGGCGGCCATCGACGTCTCGGACGGCCTGCTCGCCGACCTTGGCCATATCTGCGAACGCTCTGGCTGTGCCGCCGCCATCAAATTGGTGCAACTGCCACACCTGCGGGATTTGGCGGGCAGCGGCGACAGCTACGATGCCGACCTGCGCCGCTTCGCGCTCGAATGCCAGCTTGCCGGCGGCGATGACTACGAACTGTGTTTTACCGCCCCCGGCCCGCTCAGCCTGAGCATTGCCCAGATCGCCGCCCGCCTCGAACTGCCGCTCTGGCACATCGGTGAAATCGTTGCCGGCCCGGCCGGCGAGGTCACGGTCTACGACCCGGATTTCAAGCCGGTATCCTTCGACCGCCACGGATACGACCACTTTGGCAACGAAACCTAGTTTCGCCTTCCTGCTCGCCCATCCGGCGCATTTCTTCGCGCTGGGTTGCGGCAGCGGCCTGGCGCCCAAGGCACCGGGCACCTTCGGCACCCTGTTCGCCTGGCTCAGCTTCGTACTGTTCCGCCCCTACTTCGAGGAACTGCCGCTGCTCGGCCTGCTGCTTGCCGCCTATCTCGCCGGCATCTGGTTCATCGACGTGACCGGCCGGGCGCTGGGCGACCCGGATCACGGCAGCATCGTCTGGGACGAGATCGTGCCTTTCTGGCTGGTGCTGCTGATGACGCCGGCAAGCTTTTTCTGGCAACTCGCCGCCTTCATGCTCTTCCGCTACTTCGACATCACCAAGCCGCAGCCGGCGCGCTACTTCGACGAGCACGTCAAGAACGGCTTTGGGGTGATGGCCGACGACCTTGTTGCGGCCGGCTACACTTTGCTGTCGCTGGCCCTGCTGAAAATCGTTTTTGCCTGACGCCCGCGTGCCGAAGGCATAAAATGGGGAAGCCCAAACAGCTTGGAGCGTCGCCATGAGTCACAAGCATGCCCACCTGATGCGCAGCATCTTCCAGGATCCGCCGTCGGCGAATATCCACTGGCGCGAGATCGAATCCCTGCTCCACCACCTCGGCGCCGAAGTCGAACCCTCGCACGGGGCCCGCTTCAAGATCACGCTGAACAAGGTCGAGGCCTTCCTGCATCACCCGCACAACAGCAATACCTGCAGCAAGACGGATATCAAGGCGATACGCGACGTGCTGACCCACGCCGGCATCACCCTCGCCGCCTACGAGGCCGGCGAGGGCTGAAAAGCAAAACGGCACTTCATCGAGAAGTGCCGTTTTGGGAAAACCTGGCGCGCCCAGCGCGATTCGAACGCACGACCCCTGCCTTCGGAGGGCAGTACTCTATCCAGCTGAGCTATGGGCGCTTGGGAGGTCGAATTCTACTCCGCACGCCGGCTTGCGTCCATGCCGGAAACCGGATCAAGCTGAGCAAAGCAGAGGCGGATTGTTTTCCCTGCCCACCTCGGCTCATCGGCTCACCACCGACACACAACGGTGAACTCCCGTCCTTACTCGGCCAGGCAAGCTGTTTTGAATGCCTGCGACCTGGACGAGTTGCGCAGCCAGGTCACGCTGGCGATCGAAGACACGGCGACCTGAGATCAGTCGAAGAAGGTGCGCGCCGTCTCGTAGCGTTGCGCGTAGTAGGCATCGCTCAGGCGGTCGATACGCACCTTGCCGTTGCCCGATGGCGCATGGATGAAACGCGTGTCGCCGATGTAGATGCCGACATGCGAGAAGGAGCGGTTGAGGGTGTTGAAGAAGACCAAGTCACCGGGGCGCAACGCGCTGCGCTCGATGGGCCGGCTACTGCGTGCGATGTCGGCGGCGCTGCCCTGCACCTTGAGGCCGGCCGCCTGCCCATAGATGTAGCTGACCATGCCGCTGCAATCGAGGCCGGCCTCGGGATTCTTGCCGCCAAAGCGGTAGCCGGTATCGAGCAGCCCCATGGCGTAGAGCACGACCTCGTTGCCTTTCTCGCTGACCGGACGCGAGGCTTGCGCTATAGTTTCCGGCGAAGCGACCGGACGCGTGCCGGGGCTGCCGCAGGCAGCGAGCAGGGCTGCCAGCAGGCTGGCATGGATCAGGACAGGCAGGCGCATTGAGCTAAAGCTTTTTCTTGGAACAACCCATAACTTAGCGTTTTTACAGGAATTTTCAAGACCATGAATCTCCAGAACATGCAATTGCTGCGATCGAGCAACCTGATCGGCGGCCAGTGGGTCGATGCCGACAGTGGCGACAAGCTGACCGTGAACAACCCGGCCAGCGGTGACAAGCTGGCCGACGTGCCTCTGTGCGGTGCCGCCGAAACCCGCCGTGCCATCGATGCCGCCAATGCGGCCTGGCCGGCTTGGCGTGCCCTGACGGCACGGCGCCGCTCGCAGATCCTGCAGGCCTGGAACCGCCTGATTCTCGACAATGCCGACGATCTGGCGCAGATCGTCACGGCCGAGTGCGGCAAGCCGCTGCCCGAGGCGAAGGGCGAGGTGCTCTATGGCGCCTCCTTCGTCGAATGGTTTGCCGAAGAGGGCAAGCGCACTTACGGCGAGAGCATCCCCAGCCCGGCAGCGACCACCCGTCTGCTTGTGGTCAAGCAGCCGATCGGCGTCTGCGCGGCGATCACGCCGTGGAATTTCCCGCTTGCCATGATTACCCGCAAGGTCGCCCCGGCACTGGCCGCCGGCTGCCCGGTCGTGGTCAAGCCGGCCGAGGCGACGCCGCTGACCGCCTTGGCACTGGCCGTGCTGGCCGAGCAGGCGGGCTTCCCGGCCGGCGTGTTCAACGTGGTGACCGGCCAGCCGGCGGCCATCGGCGGTGAGCTGTGCGCCAACCCGATTGTCCGCAAGCTGTCCTTCACCGGCTCGACCGGCGTTGGCCGCCTGCTGATGGCGCAATGCGCACCGACCATCAAGAAACTGTCGCTGGAACTGGGCGGCAATGCGCCCTTCATCGTTTTCGACGATGCCGACGTGGACGCCGCCGTCGCCGGCGCAATTGCGGCCAAGTACCGCAACACCGGCCAGACCTGCGTTTGCGCCAACCGCCTGCTGGTGCAAAGCGGGGTGTATGAGGAATTCGCCGCCAAGTTCGCCGCCAAGGTCAGCCAATTGCAGGTCGGGGCCGGCACCGAGCCCGGCGTTGCCCAGGGGCCGCTGATCAACGCTGCCGGCCTGGACAAGGTTGAGTCGCATGTTGCCGATGCGGTCGCCAAAGGCGCCCGCGTGCTGTGCGGCGGAGCGCGCCATCAGCGCGGCGGCAATTTCTTCCAGCCAACCGTGCTGGCCGACGTGACGACCGCCATGAAAGTAGCCCGCGAGGAAACCTTCGGCCCGGTTGCCCCACTGTTCCGCTTCGAGACGGAGGCCGAGGCCATCGCCATGGCCAACGATACCGAATTCGGCCTCGCCGCCTACTTCTTCACCCGCGACGCAGCACGCTGCTGGCGTGTCGGCGAGGCGCTGGAGTACGGCATGGTCGGCATCAACACCGGCAACATTTCCAACGAGGTGGCGCCTTTCGGTGGCATCAAGCAATCCGGCCTCGGCCGCGAGGGTTCGAAATACGGTATCGAGGAATACCTCGAAATCAAATACCTCTGCTTCGACGTGCAAGGATGAAATTCCTGATCGCCGCCCTGCTGCTGATCGGTGCCGTCCTGCTCTGGCGGCGCTGGCGTCGCTCGGCACAGGGGCGGTATGTCGAGAATTTCCCCCTGCACAACCTGCTCGACCGCCGCCTGGCCGCCCGCCGGCCGGAGCTCGATGCCACCCAGCGCGCCGCCGTGCTCGATGGCCTGCGCGAGTATTTCCTGTTCTGCCGGCAAGCCGGCCGGCGCATGGTGGCGATGCCGTCGCAAGCAGTCGATGATGCCTGGCACGAGTTCATCCTGTTCACCCGCCAGTACGACAAATTCTGCCGCCATGCCTTCGGGCGCTTCCTGCACCACACGCCGGCCGAGGCGATGCGCTCGCCAACGCAGGCCACCGAGGGTATCAAGCGGGCCTGGCGGCTGGCCTGCGCCCACGAACGGATCGATCCGAAAAAGCCGGATCGCCTGCCTCGACTATTTGCGCTGGATGCGACGCTGGGCATCGCCGGTGGCTTCGTTTACCAGCTCGATTGCATGGCCGCCCGTCATGGTGCCGAAGGTGCGGGTTACTGTGCCAGCCATATCGGTTGTGGCGGAGGCGGCGACAGCGGAGGAGGTAGCGACGGCTGCTCGGGCGACTCGGGAGATGCGGGCTGCGGCGGTGGGTGCGGCGGCGGAGACTAGCCGGATCAGCCCTGCTCAGGCCGATATTCGACCACGCGGTTACGCCCGCTGTTCTTGGCCACGTAAAGCGCCGTGTCGGCAGCATGGGTCAGTTCGTCGGGCATCTTGCCGTGATCGGGATAGGCGGCAATGCCGGCCGAAGCGGTGAAAGACAGATTGAAATTGCCGAAAACGACGCGAATCCCGGCAATTCTCTGGCGCCATGATTCCGCGCGCTCGACGGCCTTGTCGAGCGGCATGCGCGGCATCAGGATGACGAATTCCTCGCCGCCATAGCGGCACAGCACATCCTCCTGGCGAATATCGGCACGCAGCGTTTGAGCCAGCACGACCAGCGCCTGGTCGCCGGCCAGGTGGCCGTAGGTGTCGTTGATCTGCTTGAAATAGTCGAGATCGAGAATGACCAGCGACAGCGGGTAGCCCTCCCGCCGCGAACGGGCCAATTCGCGCTCCAGCGTTTCGTCCAGGTAGCGACGGTTGAAGCAGCCGGTCAGGCTGTCGCGGATGGCCTGCTCCTTGAGGGCCACCTGCAGGTGCTCGATTTCGTCCAGTTGCCGGCGTAGTTTCTCGTTGGCCTCGCGCAAGCCGTCCTCGGCCCGGCGGCGCTCGGAAATATCGCGGGAAATGCCGAGCAGGGCATAGGGCTGCCCCTGCGGGTCGAGCAGAAAGCTGCCGGCCACCTCGGCATGGACGATGCTGCCGTTCTTGTGCGGCTGGTCGATTTCGGTAGTTGCCGAGAGGGCGCTCATGTCGCCGGCGGCGATGCGCTGCAGGTGGTCGGCCATGATCGCCTGCACCCGGATGTAGGATGCCGGCATCAGCGCCTCCTCCATCGACTGGGCGGTCGCTTCTTCGACGGTCAGGCCACGCACGTTCTCGATGGATGGGCTGACATAGGTGAAGTGCCGGGTCTTCAGGTCGAGCGTCCAGATCACATCCTTGCTGAACTCGGCCAGTTGGCGATAGCGCGCCTCGCTGGCCCGCAAGGCACGCTCGAAGACTTCCCGCGAGGCAACCTCGCGGTTCAAGCGCAGGTTGAGCCGGGCAAAGTACAAGGCAGCACCGCCCACCATCACGATCAGCATGATGCCGCCAACCAGCGCAAAGGCGATCCAGGCCGGCAATTTGTGCGCTTCGGCCTCGAAAATCAGGCCTTCGATCAGCGGCTTGGCCGGAAGCATGCCCAATTCGGCGTAGGTTTCGGCAATTTGCTGCCAGCGGCTGGCCGATTGCTGGCCAATCTCGACCAGATCCGGCTGCATCAGGCGTTTCAGTTCGTTGGCCTCGAACAACAGGTGCTCGCGCTCGTGGCGTTGCGAATACTTGGCCAGGATCAGGTCGGCCAGCTCCTCGGGATTGGCCAGCGCATAGGCCCAGCCCTTGAGCACCGCAGCCCGAAAGGCCCGCACCCGCTCCTGCGAGGCCTTGATCTTTTTTTCGGCGGCAAACAGCGTATCGCCGTAGAAATTGATACCGACGGCACTGGGGCTGAAGATCAGGTAAGGAAAGCCTGCCTTGCGCAACAGGTAGGGTTCGTCGGTGGCATAACCGGACATCGCATCGACCCGGCCTTCGACGAGATCCCGGGTATCGAAGCTATGCTGTACGGTCGTGAATTGCTTGATCTCCTCACGCCGGAGATAGGCAAACAACTCGGTTTCGTGCGGCGCCAGCATGATGCGGCTGCCTTCCAAGGTGTCGACGCTGCCGACCCGGCGCCGATTGACCAGCAGGATAAGCGGCGAATGCTGGACGATGGCGGCCAAGGCCACCACTGGCTTGCCCTGCGCCCGAGACAAGGCAAGCTCCGATGCGGCAACGCCAAAATCCGCTTCGCCGTCGAGCACGATGTCGATGGGATCGCCCCCTTCCGGCAATTCACGCAACTCGACCTGGAAACCGGCGTCGGCGAAATAGCCTTTCTCGATGGCTGCGTAATACCCGGCAAACTGAAACTGGTGTTTCCAGTTCAGTTGCAGCACGGCCTGCTCCAGTGCCCAAGCGGGCGCCAGCAGGCAGCAATACGACAACAGGAAAAAGACCCGTTTCATGCCCTGATTATGCCGGCATTTCCGGCATTATTTGTGATAACTGCGACTGCTGCCCGAACCGCCATGCCCGGAATTGGCGACGTTGTCGAAGGCATTCCACCCCTGGTGCTGCACATAGGCGAATAGCAGCAGCGCGAAGACCCCGGCGGCCAGGTTGAATTTGTCGAACATCAATCGTCTCCGTCGGAATCGTCGCGGCTCACCGGCGCATGGTCGCTTTCCGCCCAGCGCCGCGTCTCGAAGGCTGCCTTGCGCATGGCGGCAAAGGCCGGGAAGGCAAGCAGGAAGAGTAGGAGGATCACGAAGTTCGACCAGCCGATGTGTGGGGTCAGCACCTCCAGCCGATCGCGCACGGCCATCTGGCTGTTCGGTGCCATGTCCGGGTCGAGGGTCAGGTAATAGGTGCCGGCCGGGATGTTCAGGAACACCACCTCGTCGTCGCGGCTCCCCTCCGTCCATCGGCCGTCGTCATACCCCGAGTAGTACGAGATTTCACGCGCTGCCGGCCAGGCCTGCCCGGTCGTCTTGTTAACCAGCAACAGGTCGACGCCCAGCCAGTTGTTGTCGAGCGAGGTCGACTGGCGCACGGCGATCTTGCGCGCCTTGCCGGCAATGGCGAATTCGCGGGATTGCACCTCGTCCGTGCTGCGCGGCTCGAAATTGAAATCCTGGCGGAGCAGGAGCTTTTCGCTGGAAAGGAAGATGAAGAAGGCTTGCACCAGCACGGCAAGCAGGGCCAGCTTGGCAAACAGCCGCCAACCGCGGCGGGCTGTCTCTGCCCAGGGATTTGGCTGGTTGGCATAGACGCCAATGGCCTCCGGCAGCTTGCCCGACATGCCGAAGGCTTCGGCGATGACCTCCGGTGCGACATAGCGCCCCAACGACCAGTTCAGGTCATTGCCGGTCATTTCCTTCGACAGCAGGAAGGGGGGCGCAACATAATCGATGACGCGGCAGGTTTCGCCGTATTTGACCCGCCAGGTGAATTCGCCGTTGATCTGCACCACTTCGGCAATCGGTGTGGTGGCGAAATGCTTGAACAACGTGCCCTCGTGGCGCACGCTGTCCAGTTCGATGATGCCGCTGCTCGCCGGCGGCCGCGACAGCACATCGACCACGTTCCAATGGCCGTTGTATTCGGTCAGCCAGCGGTAGGTGCCGTGCTCGGCAGCCAGCAGGTACTCGGCCCAGTCGTAGGCGATGCCTTCGATCCTGGTTCGGCGTACCAAAAAGCCGATGACCTCGACCGGCCTGCCATCCAGGACGCCCTTGCTGCCCAAGGGCAGGCGGGGGATGCGAATCTCGTTGCGTGCCCGGGCCGCCTGGGACAGGATTTTGTAGTTCTTGTCCGCCGCATCGACCACCGTGCCGCAACTGCTACAACCAACGGCAAGGATATCCGGCGAACGGGCCTGCATCGGCGAACCGCAGGCCGGGCAGCGGAAGACCTGCGCCTGCACGCTGGCCACCGGCTCGGTGGCTCCGTCGCGCAGGTTGCTCAGGCGCAGCGACTTGAAATCGACCGCCTCGCCAATGAAGAGCAGGGGTGGCGTTTCGGAGTAATCGAGCGTGGCGAAATGGCGTTCGTTGCGCAGGTCGGCAGCGGCGACCGGATAGCCGGCCCCGACCTTGAATGGCAATTCGCCCTGGCCGGCAATGCACTCGGCGTTCTCCAGGTTGCTGACCGTCCATACCTGGCTGGCCACCTGCAGGCGCTGGCCTATCCTGAGCCCGGAAAACTCCGGCAAGGGTTCGTCGGCCTGGCCCATGAAGGTAAGCACATACTCACCGCCCGCCTCAGACAGCCAGCCGGTTCGCATGTCGTCGAACAGCAGGTGCCATTCGTTCCAGACGCCCTGGCTGTACCTAATCTGGATGCGCCCGATCAGCGCAAAATGCACGCCCTTGTAGCTGCCTTCCGAACCCAGTTGCAGCGGCGAGCGATCCTCGACCAGCGCCGCCATCTTGCCGATGTCTTCCAGACTCTGGTCATGGCGAACCAGCGTGCTCTGGCAGTACGCGCACACGGCAAAGACCGACGACGCCGACTTGAATTCGACCGGCGCGCCGCAGGAAGGACAGGAAGCAGTCAGGGCCACAAACGGGGAATCAGGTCAGTTTCTTGAGCAATTCCGCCTTCTTGGCATCGAATTCAGCCTGGCTGAGTATCCCTTTCTCGACCAGTCCGTGCAGCTTTTCCAGCGTGGCAACAACTTCGTCGGCCGCTACGCTGCCGCCCGCCGATGCACCGCCGACGGCCGGTTGCATGGCCGAGGCCATCGCCTGTCCGACCACCTGGCCGAAGCCGACGCCGGCCCCCAGACCAACCCCCATCGCCGCCATGCCGCCTTCGTTCTTCGCCGCATCGGGAATGCTGTTGGCGACCTGATACTGCGTGTAGCGCTGCATGTCGCCGATCATGTTCATGCCGATCTTCTGGTCGAGAATCTTCTGCAATTCCTCGGGCAAGGAGACGTTCTGCACAACCAGCGAATCCAGCGTCAGGCCGTATTCGGCGAATACGGGCTTCATCTTGACCATCATGGCCATGCCGAATTCGTCCTGGTTGGCCGCCATGTCGATGAATGAACCGCCCGCCTCGCCGAACAGGTCGGTCAGGCCGGCGACCATGGTATTGCGCAACTGGCCGGCCAGCTCCTCGCGGGAATAGATGTCGCGCGTACCGGAAATCTTCTGGTAAAACAGCTTGGGGTCGCTCAGGTGGTAGGAGTAGATGCCGAAGGCGCGCAGGCGGACGATGCCGAATTCCTTGTCGCGGATGGTGATCGGGTTCGGCGTGCCCCACTTCTGGTCGAGCTGGGTACGGGTCGAGAAGAAGTAAACGTCGCTCTTGAACGGTGATTCGAACAGCTTGTCCCAGTTCTTCAGGTAGCTCAGCACCGGCAGGGTTTGCGTCGTCAGCTTGTACATGCCGGGCTGGAAGACATCGGCCACCTTGCCTTCGTTGACGAACATCGCCACCTGCGATTCGCGCACCGTCAGGCTGGCACCGTTCTGGATTTCCATTTCCGCCATCGGGAAACGCCAGGCCAGGGTACCGTCGCCATCCTCCGTCCATTGCAGGATGTCGATAAACTGTTTCTTGATGAAGTCCATCAGAGCCATGAAATTCTCCTTGAGCGATCAGGCGATGCAGCCGGCATTGAGAATGCCGATACCGAGGGAAAGCGACGCGAGGAAGATGCCGGAAGCGATCTTGCCTTGTGGGATGGCCAGGTTGATCTGCGGCAGGGCAAGGCGGGCCGCCACATAGACCAGCAACTGCACGACGCAGGCGACGATGCCCCAGCCAACCATGGCCATGATGTTGTGGCTGGTCACCACCGCAACGGCAATCGGCAAGGCATAGCCGACCATGGCGCCGCCCAGGCTAACGGCAGCCGCTGCGTTGCCCTCGCGAATCAGCGCCAGTTCGTTATAGGGCGTCACGAAAACGTAGAGAACGACAAAAACCGCAAGCAACGCCAGGGCCGTGGCGAAATACCCGACGAAGGCGGGCAGGCTGCTGATGACCGGATCGAACATGGAATCTCCCGCAGAGGGCGAAATGACAACGGATTGTCACCGCAAGGCGGTGTTTGTTCAAGCCTGGAAAGCGCGATACCAGGCAATGAATTCCAACAGCGGCATCGGTTTGGCGTAAAGGTACCCCTGCACCTGGCTGCAACCCAGTGCAAATAACTGGTCGCGCTGCGCTATGTCCTCGACTCCTTCAGCCAGCGACTCCATGCCGAGATCGTGCGTCAGGTCGATGATGGTCTTGACGATACGCAGGTTATCAATCGACGAGAACATGCCCACCACAAAGGAACGGTCGATCTTGATCTCATTGAGCGGCAAGGTTGCCAAGTAGCTCAGCGACGAATAGCCGGTACCGAAATCATCAAGCGCCAGGCGAATACCCATATCGCGCAGACGAGACATGATCTCCAGGCCTCGTGCCCGGTCACGCATCATCGCCGTTTCAGTCAACTCAAAGGTGAAACGCCCGGCCGGCAGACGCCAGGATTCCAGGCATTGCCCAACCAATTCCGGCAGATCGGTATCGAGGAGATCGCCTGCCGTCAGGTTCAACGACAGGCGAACACAGATCCCCGCCGCATCCAGTTCGGCGCAATGCCGCAAGGCCGCACGTACCAGCCAGTTGGTAAATTGCGAGCGCCAGCCGAACTCCTCGATCATGTCTACGATCACCGGCGGCGCCACCCACTCCCCATTCGCACGCTGCCAGCGCAGCAGCAATTCTGCCCCGAAGCAGCCCTGCCCCACCTCCACTTGCGGTTGCAGGTAAAGCATCAGGCTATCCTTGCGCAAGGCCTCGCGCAGTTCCTCAGACAACTGGTACCTCGCCTGCAAATCCACCATCATCGATGTATCGAAGATGGCAAAGGGCTCTTGGCTGTTTTGCAAGCTGGCTCGCGCCAATCTGGCCGCCTGGACAACCTCGTCCGGCGTACCGCCTTGAGCCGGATATATCGCGATGCCAATCGAGGCATCAAGCGACACACCACGGCCACCGAGCAGATGAACGGGATGGTCGAAAACGCGATGGATTTGCGAGGCGGCCAAGGCCGGCTGCGCCATCGAACCGACGTCATCCAGCACCAGCAGCCATTCCCCCTCATGCCCGACGAACGCCTTGTCCTGTGGCCGCAACAGGCTGGTCAACTGGCCCGACAACAGGCCCGGCAAGCTTTGTAATTCACTGGCCGTCAGGTTCGACAAAGCCTGGCGATTGATCATCGAAACCGACAGCACCGCTGCCTGGCGACCGCTATCGCCCATTTCACGCAGCATACGCATTGCCGCCCACTCACCCGGCAGACCAGCCTCGGTATCCCGTGCTTCTTCGCCCAGTTCAATGGCACAACTGATCGCTGCCACCACACAACGACGCAAGATCCCAAAAAGATCGAGTTGCAGGCGCCCGACCTGGGCTTGGTTGCCAAATAAATCGGCCTCGGCAAGCGCAACGGCATGGTTGAAAAAGCCGAACATGTCTGCCATGGAAAAGCCCCGGCCACTCAATTTGTGCCAAGCACTCATCCATTGGCGCTGCCAGTCGACATCGCCAAGAGACACCGGAAGCTCACTGCTTAGTTTGACGAACTCACTGAGCAGGAGTGGGTTGCCGAAGCTACCAGCCACCTTCGCCAACGCTGCCTTCCAAATGCCGGCAAGCGCCCGCAAGGACTGCAAATCGCTTTCGGCAATCCCGAAAGCACCATAATCGAGATAGCCCTCGTTATCCAAGGTAGTAGTCATTGGCGGCCAAGCCATAGGCGTTCATGGGCAATGCCTTGGCAACACGCAAGCTGGCGTGGGCTTCGTCACGTAAATCGACGACACGATAGCTGCGCACCTGCTGCTTGTCGGCATCCAGCATGACAACGACCCGGGGCCGCGAGCGCTGGACGCGATTCTGCTGGATCACCACCCCCACCTCGCCGGTACTCAATTCGACCAGCGTTCCGATGGGATAAAGGCCAACGCACTGGACGAACTGCTCCATCAAGGCCGGATTGAACTGCCTGCCACGCAGGCTGTGCAACTCCTCCAGCGCCTCCTGATGACCCAGGGCACTACGATAGGGTTTGTCCTTCTGCATTGCACAGAATGAATCGGCAATGCCGGCTATTTCCGCCGCCATGCCAATCTGCTCGAACATCAGACCCTGCGGATAACCTCGCCCATCCCACCGCTCATGGTGCCGGGCTACCGCCAGCATCACGTCTTGCGACACAGAGGCTTGCGCAAAAAGCATTTCCATCGAACTGGCCACATGAGAGCGTACGAGCAAGCGCTCATCCGGCGTCAAGGCCTCCGTCTTGCGCAGCAACTCAAGCGGCAATTCGATCTTGCCGATATCCTGGAGCAGGCCGGTCATGCCCAGATCCAGCAAACGCTGCCCGCGCCAGCCGATGTGGGCACCGACCAAAATCATGGTGACAGCCACGTCCATCGCATGATCGAAGCTGTACACATCGCGCTGCCTGAGACGCAACAGCCACATCACCGCATCGGGATTACGCTGCAGGCTACCTGCCACATCGCGCAGGCCCTCCTGCACCGCCAGCAAATCGACGGTTTTACCTTGGGCAAAGGTCTCAAAAGCCCGCTCAAGCGAAACCGAGAACTGATCGTAGCGAGGCTCCAGATAGGCCAACTCCCTCGACAACAGACGCCCTTGCTCGGAATCTTGCTGCGAATGAAGGAAATCGAGAAAGTGCCGGCGACGCGCCTTGCGCTTTTCCAGTTCCGACAGGGAAAACAACCCATTCGTTTCCTTACCCTGCTCGATTCCGAGATTCGCAAAGGGCTTCGCCTTCAGCGGAGCGTCGCGCTCTCGCCGGGGAACGGCATAGTGCTCATTCAACGAACGCGAACGGTCGATAGAAACGAAACGGCACTTCGACTGAAAAATATCGATCTGTTCCGGCGTCGAGATGACGAAGCCCTGTAGCGCAAACGAAAACTCCGTCCACGGGCAATCCGGCTCGGCAACGAACATGCCGATCTTCAGATCAGCAACCGAAATGATCTCCATTCTCTCCCCAGAGATTTATCGCATTTGGTAAGCGATTTGTTTCAATCCTTCAAGGGGAAGATTGTCCACCAGGCGACAGGGGATCACAAGGTGGGGAGCAATCCGATTGGCATAACCACCGGACAACAAACAACTGGACGACACGCCGACGAGGCGTGCGACAACCCTTTCGATGGCTCCTGCCTGCGCCTCGATTACTCCGGAAGCGATTGCATCCCCGGTGCAACGCGGATATACCGCATAGCGACCGTCGGCCAAGGGCAAACCGGCCGTGCCACGGGCCAGGGAATGCAGCATCATGCCCATTCCGGGCAGGATGTCACCACCGAGAAAATTCCCTTCAGCATCCAGCGTATCGATAGTCGTCGCCGTCCCGGCCATGACAACAACAACCGCCCCATCGACCAGGGAACGAGCCCCTATCAAAGCACACCAGCGGTCGACGCCGAGTCGTTCGGGAATATTGTAAAGATTGGTAACCCCGCACGCCGCCGATACCGATTCGACCTCGCACCAACAGTTTTGCCACCCGGCAAGATGCTGCCGGATGCGCACCGCTGCCTCAGCTCCCGCCACATTGGCCAGCACCACCCGCTCGGGCCGCGGCCAGCGGACGACCAGTTCGCTCAGGCTTGCCACCTCGGCATGCGCCACCGCCCCCTGTGCCAGCCATGCGGAGCCGTCGTACACACCCCACTTGATGCGGGTATTGCCGCTATCGAGGCAAACGATCATGCGCTACCCCGACGCAGACTGACGTCACCGGAAAAAATGCGCTCGATGCCGGCAGCGGTATCGAGCAACAGGGCACCGTCGACATCGACCCCGAGGCAACGCCCGGCGAGCGTTTGCTCGTCGCCCAGGATGTGTACCGCCTGGCCCTGCCAGGCATGGAAGTTCTGCCAGGCATCGCGCAGCCCGGCAAAGCCTTGGGCGGTGAAACAATCGAGCGCACCGGCCAGTTCGACCAGGATGGCTCCCAGGATGTCGTGGCGATCCGCCTGCACGCCGGCCGTGCTCAGGCCACCAGCCGGCTGCGGCAGATCGCCGGCAGGCGGCGCCAGATTGAGGCCGATGCCGATGATGGCCTGGGTGCCGCGGCGATCCGACGACAGCTCGACCAGAATGCCGGCCAGCTTGGCAAAATCGTCGGCCTGCGCCAGCAACACATCGTTCGGCCACTTCAGCCGAACCCCTTGGCCCCCCAGCCTTGCCAGCGCCCGGGCCAGGCCGACGCCAACCGCCAGCGACAGGCCGCTCAGGCGAGCCGCATTGCCCGGGAAACGCCACAACAGGGAAAAGGTCAGACTGGCCTCCGGCGACGACAGCCAGCTGCGTCCGCGCCGGCCACGCCCCGCACTTTGGCGGTCGGCGACGACAACCGAGCCGGACGGCGCGCCGCGGTCGGCGCGGCGCATCAGTTCGCTGTTGGTGGAATCGCACTCGGCCAGCGCGTCAACGTCGAAACGCCCGGCTACCGAGCCAAGCCGGGATTTGAGAAGGACAGGATCGATCAGGGTCATGCGGCGATTCTACTCTGCCGCATGCTCCTTGCCGCCGTCGATGCCGAGCTCCGCGATCTTGCGGGTAATGGTGTTGCGGCCGATGCCCAGGGCCTGCGCCGCCTCGATACGCCGGCCGCCGGTGTGCGCCAGGGCCTGCGAAATGAGGATGCGCTCGAAGACCTGCGACAGCACCCCATGCACATCCGGCACACCGCGTGCCAACAAACGATCCACCTCGCCCTGCAAGGCGCCTTCCCAGTCGGTCGCCAGCGTTACCGGCGTCGCCTCGCGCAACTCCACCGGCAAGTCGCCAACCTCGACCTGCTGGCCGGGCGCCATGACGGTCAGCCAGTGGCAGAGGTTTTCTAGTTGTCGCACGTTGCCCTGAAACTCCAGGCCGGTCAGATACTTGAGCGCCGCATCGGACAGCCGCTTGGCCTCGACACCGAGTTCGCGGGCGCTCTTTTGCAGGAAGTGACGGGTCAGCAGGGGAATGTCCTCGCGCCGTTCGCGCAGCGCTGGCAAGCGAATGCGGATGACGTTCAGGCGATGGAATAAGTCCTCGCGGAACAGGCCGTCCTTGACGCGGGTTTCCAGATTCTGGTGCGTCGCCGCGATAACCCGGACGTTGGCCTTGATCGGCGAATGGCCGCCGACGCGATAGAAATGACCGTCGGACAGCACGCGCAGCAGGCGGGTCTGCAGTTCGGACGGCATGTCGCCGATCTCGTCGAGGAACAGCGTACCGCCCTCGGCCTGCTCGAAACGGCCGCGCCGCTGGGCCTGGGCGCCGGTAAAGGCGCCACGCTCGTGGCCGAACAGTTCGGATTCCAGCAAATCCTTCGGAATGGCCGCCGTATTGATGGCGATGAAGGGTTTGTCGGCGCGCGGGCTGTGCCGGTGCAGGGCACGGGCGACCAGCTCCTTGCCCGAGCCGGACTCGCCGGTGATCAGCACCGTGGCATGCGACAAGGCCAAGCGGCCAATGGCGCGGAAGACTTCCTGCATGGCCGGCGCCTGGCCAAGGATCTCCGGCACCAAGCCCTCTTCCTCGGACGCACCACTCTGGTGCATCGACTCGTCAATGGCGCGACGAATCAGTTCGACCGCCTGATCCACATCGAAAGGCTTGGGCAGGTATTCGAAAGCACCGCCCTGGAAGGCCGCGACCGCACTCTCCAGGTCGGAATAGGCCGTCATAATGATGACCGGCACCGACGGGAAGCGGGTCTTCACTTCCTGCAGCAATTCCAGGCCGGACTGGCCCGGCATGCGGATATCGGACATCAGCACCTGCGGCGGCTCGATACCCTGTTCGAGCTGCGAGATGGCCTCGGTAGCCGAGGCGTAGCTCTTGAACGGGATGCCCTCGCGGGACAGGGTCTTCTCCAGAACCCAGCGGATGGAACGATCGTCGTCGACGATCCAGACGGGTTTCATATTGTGTTGGCTCATCTTGTTGTCGGAATGGCCATTACGCAAGCAAGACTCAGGCCTGTTCTATGGGCAGACGCAGGGTGAAAACCGTGTTGCCGGGCTGGCTGGCGCACTCGATACTGCCATGATGGTGATGGATGAAATTCTGGGCGATGGTCAGCCCCAGGCCGCTACCACCCTCGCGGCCGGAAACCAGCGGGTAGAACATGCGCTCGCGGATTTCGTCCGGAATACCCGGGCCGTTGTCGATAACCTTGATCTCCATGGCCAGCCGGTAGCGCTTCTTGGCCAGCGTGACCTGGCGCAAGGAACGCGTCCGGAGAATGATCTCGCCATCGCCGTTCATCGCCTGCGCCGCATTGCGGGCAATGTTGAGCACCGTCTGGATAAGCTGTTCGCGGTCGCCGACCAGCTCCGGCAGGCTGGTGTCGTAATCGCGATGCACCGCCAACGAGCCCGGAAACTCGGCGCGCAAAAGGCTGCGCACACGCTCCAGGATTTCGTGGATATTCACCGTCGCCGGCAACATCGGCCGATGCGGCGTCAACAAGCGCTGCATCAAGTCCTGCAGGCGATCCGCCTCCTTGATGATGACCTGCGTGTATTCCTTCAGCGACGGGTTGGCCAATTCGTGTTCGAGCAACTGCGCGGCGCCGCGGATGCCGCCCAGCGGATTCTTGATCTCGTGCGCCAGGTTGCGGATCAACTCGCGATTGGCCTGCTGCTGCTCGATCAGGCGCTCCTCGCGGGTTGCCGACAGATGGTGTTCGATGGGCTGCAATTCGAGCAGCAGGCGCACGCCGGGCGCTATATCCGGGCGCAACGGTGTCACCGTGCAGTTGATATGCAGGGTCTCGCCATCGGCCCGCCGCAACTCGATATTCTGGCCGGTATAGCCCCAACTGTTGTTCAGGCCGTTGTCGAGCGCTCCCTGCAAGGTGGCCGAGCAGGTACAGATCGAGGCCAGCGTATTGCCGAGCACCGCGCGACTGCTCACCGCCAGCAGATTCTCGCCGGCGGCGTTGATGTAACGAATGATCTGCCCCTCGTCGATCAACAGCACCGCCGAGGCAAGCAGATCGAGGCCAGCAAAGGAAGTATGGGTCACGTTCATGCCAACATTGTAGCCGCCTTGACATGGCCCTCCGACGACAACTTGCGTTACTGACCAAACGTTCATTATCATCACCCGCTTCACCATTTCCGGCCGCCCCGATGTCCATGACCCACGCCCGCCTCACGCTCCTGCTGCTCGGCACCAGCGCGCTGCTGGGCGCCTGCCGCAGCGGCGAAACCCCGCCTCCGCCGCCCCCGGTCGTCCTTGTCCAGCCGGCCACCCCGGCCGCTGCCGAGGGCAGTGTCTATACCGGTGAAATTCGCGCCCGGCACGAGGTCGACCTGGCCTTCCGCGTGGGCGGCAAGATCGCCGCCCGCCTGGTCGACGCCGGCGCCGAAATCAAGGCCGGCCAGCCGCTCGCCCGCCTCGACCCGACCGACTTGCAACTGGCCGCCAACAGCGCCCGCGCCCAACTGGCGGCAGCCGAAAGCGAGCTAACTACCGCCCGAGCCGAACGCGAACGCTATGCCGGCCTGCTCGCCAGGAAGTTTGTCAGCCAAGCGGCTTTCGATGCCAAGGACAATGCCCTCAACAGCGCCCAGGCCCGCCTCGAACAGGCACAGGCCCAGAGCCAGATCAGCGGCAACCAGTCCGCCTACGGCACGCTGAGCAGCGAAACGCCCGCCGTCGTCACCGCCGTGCTGGCCGATGCCGGCCAGGTCGTTGCCGCCGGCCAGCCCGTATTGCGCGTTGCTCGCCCGGAAGAAAAGGAAGTCGCCATCGCCATCCCGGAAAGCCGCCTGGCCGACCTCCGCCGCGCCAAGCAGCTTGCCATCAGCCTGTGGGCCGCCCCGGAAACCCGGCTGCGCGGTGAATTGCGCGAACTGTCACCGGCCGCCGACCCGGCGACCCGCACCTACGCAGCCCGTATCCGCCTGCTCGATGTAACACCGGATGTCCGCCTCGGCATGACCGCCCAGGTACGCCTCGGCAACGAAGCGACCGGGCACAGCCTGCTGGTGCCGCTGAGCGCCGTGCTCGACACCGGCAAGGGGCCGTTCGTACGCATCGTGCAGGATGGCAAGGTCGCTTCCCGCACCGTCAGCGTCGCCCGTTTCCGCGAGGATGGCGCCGAGCTTGCCAACGGCCTGCAAGGGGGCGAGGCCGTCATCATCAGCGGCGGCCTCAAGCTGGTCGATGGCCAGCCTGTCCAACCCCGCCCGGCCACCCCGCCGGCCCGGCAGCGCTAAGCCGTGAGCCAGCGCTTCAACCTGTCCGACTGGACACTGCACCACCGCACGCTGGTCGGCTATTTCCTGCTCGCCATCGCGCTGATGGGCATCATCGCCTACGGCAAGCTGAGCCAGGCGGAAGACCCGCCCTTCACCTTCAAGCTGATGGTCATCCGCAGCCTGTGGCCGGGCGCCACCGCCCACCAGGTCGAGCAGCAGGTCACCGACAAGATCGAGAAAAAGCTGCAGGAAACGCAATTCATCGACCGGGTTTCCAGCTTCTCCCGCCCCGGCGAATCGACCGTGCTGTTCTTCGTCAAGGACAGCACGCCGCCCGGCAACGTGCCGGACGTCTTCTACCAGGTGCGCAAGAAGATCGGCGATATCCGCCAAAACCTGCCGGCCGGCGTCCAGGGGCCGTTCTTCAATGACGAATACGGCGACGTCTTCGGCAACATGTACGCCCTGACCGGCGATGGCCTCGATTACCCGCAACTGAAGGACATGGCCGAACGCATCCGCGACGAACTGTTGCGCGTTCCGAACGTGGGCAAGGTCGAAATCTTCGGCATCCAGGACGAAAAGATTTTCGTCGACCTGGCCAATGCCAAGCTGGCGACGCTGGGCATCGACCAGACGACCATCGTCCAGGCGCTGGCCCAGCAGAACAGCGTTACCGGCAGCGGCTTTTTCGAAACGCAGCAGGAACGCATCCAGATCCGCCCCGGTGGCGCCTTCGACAATGTGCAGGCGGTGGCCGACACCCTGATCCGCTCCGGCAACCGCAGTTTCCGGCTGGGCGACATCGCCAACGTGCATCGCGGCACCATCGACCCGCCGGCCACGCAAGTCCGCTTTGGCGGCAAGCGGGCACTGGCCATCGGCGTCGCCATGGCCAAGGGTGGCGACATCATCCAGCTGGGCAAGGACTTGAACAGCCGCATCGCCGCCATCCAGGCCACCCTGCCGGTCGGCGTGGATATCGGCGAGGCGGCCAGCCAGCCGGATGCCGTCAAGCGCTCAGTGCAGGCCTTCGTGCAGTCGCTGGCCGAAGCCGTCCTCGTCGTCATGCTGGTCACCTTCCTCAGCCTGGGCATCCGTACCGGCCTGGTCGTCGCCATTTCGATCCCGCTCGTGCTGGCCGCCACCTTCCTCGGCATGGCACTGTTCAACGTCGGCCTGCACAAGGTCTCGCTCGGCGCCCTGGTGCTGGCCCTCGGCCTGCTGGTCGACGACGCCATCATCGCCGTCGAAATGATGTGGGTGAAGATGGAGCAGGGCTGGGAGCGCACCCGTGCCGCCTCCTTCGCCTACTCCAGCACTGCTGGGCCGATGCTGTCCGGCACGCTGGTCACCGTCGCCGGCTTCATCCCCATCGCGCTGGCCAAATCGGCAACCGGCGAATACGCCTTCGCCTTCTTCCAGATCAACGCCGTTGCCCTGCTCATTTCCTGGCTGGCCGCTGTCGTCGCCATTCCCTGGCTCGGCTACAAGCTGTTGCCCGACCCGCGCGCCGCCAAGCGAACCGCCGCCTGGGAACAGAAGGCGCCGCGCCTGGCCCGCCTGGTCGACAAGCTGGGCCTCAACGGGCCCGGGCATGCCGAGGATCACGACGTCTACGGCACGGCCTTCTATGTCCGCTTCCGCCAACTGGTCGCCTGGTGCGTACGCCGGCGCTGGCTGGTCATCGGTATCACCATCGGCCTGTTCGCGCTGTCCATCGTCGGCATGGGCAAGGTGCAGAAACAGTTCTTCCCCAATTCGACCCGCCTGGAACTGAACGTCGAACTACGCCTGCCGGAAGGCTCGTCGATTGCCGCCATCGATGCCGAAGCGCGCCACCTGGAAGCCTGGCTGGAGAAGGACAAGGCCGAGTTCGACCAGTTCGAGCATTACATCGCCTATATCGGCTCCGGCTCGCCGCGCTACTACCTCGGCCTGGATCAGCAGCTGGCCTCCAGCAACGTCAGCCAGTTCGTCATCGTGACCCGCGACGTCAAGGCCCGCGAGGCGCTGCGCGAGCGCCTGATCCACCTCTACGACAGCGAAGCCTTCGGCGCCCGGGCGGCGATTACGCGCATCGAGAACGGCCCGCCGGTCGGCTACCCGGTGCAATACCGCATCTCGGGTGAAGACACCGAACTGCTGCGCAAGGCCGCCGGGGAGATCGCCGAAACCATGCGCCAGGTGCCGGAACTGTCCAACATCAACCTGGACTGGAGCGAACTGTCGAAATCGGTCGAAATCGAGATCGACCAGGACAAGGCCCGCCTGCTCGGCGTTTCCAGCCAGGACGTCGCCGCCCTGATCAACCTGTCGCTGAACGGTTACACGGTGACCAGCTTCCGCGAAGGCGAGAAGACCATCGATGTCGTGCTGCGCGGCGAGCGCGAGGAACGCAGCCAGCTGTCGGCCTTTGCCGACCTGGCGGTACCGACCCGCGCCGGCAAAAGCGTGCCGCTCAGCCAGATCGGCCGCCTCAAGCACACCTTCGAACCCGGCCTGATCTGGCGCCGCGACCGCCTGCCGACCATCACCGTGCGCGGCAACCTGTACGGCAAGACGCAACCGGCCACCATCGTCGACCGCCTGAAGCCGAAGATCGACGCCATCCAGGCCGAATTGCCCGAGGGCTACCGCATCGCCACCGGCGGCTCGGTCGAGGAATCAGCCAAGGGTTCGGGCTCGGTGATGGCCGGCCTGCCGCTATTCGTGCTGGCCGTGGTCACCATCCTGATGATCCAGCTGCAGAGCGTGTCGCGCGTCATCATGGTGCTGCTCACCGCACCGCTCGGCATTATCGGTATCGCGCTGTTCCTGCTCGTCTTCAACCAACCCTTCGGCTTCATGGCGCTGCTCGGCACCATCGCGCTGTTTGGCATGGTGATGCGCAACTCGGTGATCCTGGTCGACCAGATCGAGCAGGATCTCGCTGCCGGCAAGGCGCGCACGGAAGCCATCGTCGAATCGACGGTACGCCGCTTCCGGCCCATCGTACTGACCGCCGCAGCCGCAGTGCTGGCCATGATCCCGCTATCGCGCAACGACTTTTTCGGCCCGATGGCCGTCGCCATCATGGGCGGCCTGATCGTCGCCACGGCCCTGACCCTGCTCTTCCTGCCGGCACTCTACGCGGCCTGGTACAAGGTGAAAGGCTAGTTGTTAGTTATTAGTCGGTAGTCTTTAGCAAAGTTTGAGGGCGCCGCGGCGCCCTCAAACTTTGCTAACAACTAATAACCAGCAGCTAACGACTATCTCAGGTTTCCCAGTTCCTTCTGGATCGCCTGGATATTGCGCTCATGCTGGCCGACGCGGTCGCGATAGGGAGCGGTACGGTCGCTCGGCCCGCCCTTGGCCGCTTCCTGCTCGGCCAATTCCTTGCGGGCCTGCTCCAGGTTGCGCTGCTCGCCAGCCAGTTCCTGCTCCAGGATGTGCCGACGATCGCCATCGCGTGCCTTCTGCGTATCTTCACCAACGCGCGGAAAACCAGCCGGCGACGGATTGGCTGCCGCGCCACTGGCGGCTTTCGGCTTGGGCAAGGCCGGCAGGGAGTTTTCCGGCCCGGTGGAAATCGCCTTGCAGTTCTTGTCGATGCGGGCACTGGCGTACGTCGTACTGCCGTTGGCATCGACGCATTTATAAATGGTCTGCGCCGTGGCCGACATCGGCAACGCAACAATCAGCAGGGCAAGCGTACAACGCATCATCGTCATCGTTCCTCTTAACTTTTTCAGTGTACCGAACTTAACGGCAGGCTCACAAAAAAGTGGACAAAAAAAGGGCGGGAAACCCGCCCTTTTTGTTACAGCGCCGATTACAGGCTGTAGTACAGGTCGAACTCCACCGGGTGGGTGGTCATGCGAACCTTGTTCACTTCTTCCATCTTCAGGGCGATGAAGGCATCGATCCAGTCGTTGGAGAAGACGCCGCCCTTGGTCAGGAAGTCGCGATCCTTGTCCAGGGAAGCCAGGGCTTCTTCCAGCGAGGCGCAAACGGTCGGGATCTGTGCGTCTTCTTCCGGCGGCAGATCGTACAGGTTCTTGGAAGCCGGATCGCCCGGGTGGATCTTGTTCTGAACGCCGTCCAGACCAGCCATCAGCAGTGCGGCGAAGCACAGGTACGGGTTGGACAGGGGATCCGGGAAGCGGGCTTCGACACGGCGGCCCTTCGTGGAGGCCACGAACGGGATGCGGATGGAAGCGGAACGGTTCTTGGCCGAGTAAGCCAGCTTGACCGGTGCTTCGTAGTGCGGAACCAGACGCTTGTAGGAGTTGGTGCCCGGGTTGGTAATGGCGTTCAGGGCCTTGGCGTGCTTGATGATGCCGCCGATGTAGTAGATGGCGAATTCAGACAGGCCAGCATAGCCGTCACCGGCGAACAGGTTCTTGCCATCCTTCCAGACGGACTGGTGAACGTGCATGCCCGAACCGTTGTCGCCAACGATCGGCTTCGGCATGAAGGTGGCGGTCTTGCCGTACTGGTGAGCCACGTTGTGGGTCACGTACTTCTGGATCTGGGTCCAGTCGGCGCGCTGAACCAGGGTGCTGAACTTGGTACCGATTTCGCACTGGCCGGCGTTGGCCACTTCGTGGTGGTGAACTTCGACCGGCACGCCCAGGGCTTCCAGGGTCAGAACCATGGCCGAACGGATGTCGTGCAGGCTGTCGACCGGCGGAACCGGGAAGTAGCCGCCCTTGACGGCCGGACGGTGACCGGTGGCACCATTGCCTTCGTTCTTCTCGCCAGCACCCCAGGAGGCTTCGGCGGAATGGATCTTCAGGTTGCAGCCGGACATGTCGACATTCCACTCGACGCCGTCGAAGATGAAGAATTCGGGTTCCGGGCCGAAGAAGGCGGTATCGCCCAGGCCAGAGGACTTCAGGTAGGCTTCGGCGCGCTTGGCGATGGAGCGCGGGTCACGGTCGTAGCCGCGGCCGTCGGTCGGATCGACGACGTCGCAGGTCAGGACGACGGTGGTTTCGTCGAAGAACGGATCGATATAAGCGGTCGCCGGATCCGGCATCAGCAGCATGTCGGAAGCCTGAATGCCCTTCCAGCCAGCGATGGAGGAACCGTCAAAGGCGTGGCCGCTTTCGAACTTGTCTTCGTCGAAGTGGGATACCGGCACGGTAACGTGCTGTTCCTTGCCACGGGTATCGGTGAAACGGAAATCGACGAACTTGGCGTCGTTTTCCTTGACCATCTTCATCACGTCTTGCGGGGTTGCCATAAGAGTCAGTCTCCTAAGAAAACAGGGTGCCGGTCGATCCGGCAACATTCAAAAAATCACAACTCGGAAGCTTTAGCAGAAAGTATGCCAAAGGTCGGGGCGTAATTTTTCCATTTTGCCACAATGAGATGCCATCGATAAGCAAAGAATTGACGCACCAAATTTGTGCAAACCGCGATTATTGCGCACTAACTTGGTGCAATTACGCAATTCAGCGAAATGCAGCGCACGACTGCATGCCCCTTAAGGTGCCTGGCCAGCTCATGCTCGGCCCGCTTCAGCGCCTCACCATTCTCGAAAAAAGTGTGATCGAGAAAGACCTCGACCTCGACCTTGCCGCTCAGGTAATGCAGAACGATCTTCTCGGGCGACGGCAAGCCGGCCAGCAGGGGGCGCAGTTCGTCGAGCAGCGCGTCGCGGGGGGGCAGGCGGGAGGCAAAGAGATCGGGATCCATGTCGTCCTCCGGGTCGATGTGAACCAACACATCGAGCACCTCGGGATGTTCGCCCAGCACGCGCAAGCGCGCCGCCTCGGCGATGCGGTGACCTTCGGTGACGCTGATCCGCGAATCGACCTGGATGTGCGTATCGACCAGGGCCTGGTGCGCCATGCGCCGCGTCCGCAACTGGTGCAGTCCGCGCACGCCCGGCGTGGCGAGCAGGGTCAGGCGGATGGCGGCTACCTGGGCTTCGTCGAGACCGGTGTCGATCAATTCCCGGATCGCCCCCCAGGCCAGTTCGCCGCCCATGCGGAGGATCATAAAACCCATCAGCGCCGCCGCCAGCAGGTCGAGGAAAGACCAGCCGAGCAAGGCGCCGCCGATGCCGACCACGACCACCAGGGCCGATGCCGCATCGGCACGCGTATGCAGCGCATTGGCGGTGAGCAGTTGCGAGCGCTGGCGCTCGGCGACACGAATCAGGTAGCGATATAGGCCTTCCTTGGAGATCACCGTCGCAATGGCGATCCATAGCGCCGAGAGCTCGACCACCGGCAGGGTCTCGATGTGCTGCAGGCGCATGCCGGACTCCCACAGGATGCCGCCGCCGATCAGGGTCAGCGAAACGCCGAGCACCAGTGTTGCCGCGGTCTCCATGCGGGCATGGCCGTAGGGATGCGCCTCGTCGGCTGGGTGGGCGCTTTGCCGACTGGCGTAGATGACCAGGAAGTCGGACAACAGGTCGGAGAAGGAGTGCAGGCCATGCGCCACCAGGGATTGCGAATGCGCCAGCCAGCCGATTACCAACTGGGCGACGGTCATCACCAGATTGACCACGACGCTGACCCAGGTCGCCTTTTGCGCCTCGGCCGCACGCTCTGCCGCCGTCGTTGCGATGTACTGCTCCCCTTGTGCCATGTGCTCTGCCCTATACTAACGACTTGGGATTCTAGCAGTTGGAAATTATGGGAAAGTTAACCGACATCCTGAACCTGGCCCGGGAACGCGGCCGGGCTCTCGAACGCCCCTACCAGGGCGAACTCACACCACAGGAAGCGCACGACCTGTTGCAACTCGCCCCCGGCGCCAAACTGGTCGATGTGCGCACCCGCGCCGAGTGGGATTGGGTCGGCCGCGTGCCGAACGCCGTGGAAATCGAGTGGAACCAATACCCGGGCGGCGTGCGCAACCCGAATTTCGTCGCCGAGTTGAAGCGCCAGGTCGATCCGGAAGCCCTGGTCGTCTTCCTGTGCCGCAGCGGCGTGCGTTCGATCGGGGCGGCAGCAGCCGCCACCGAAGCCGGCTTCAACAACTGCTACAACGTTCTCGAGGGCTTCGAGGGCGACAAGGATGCCAACGGGCATCGCGGCAATATCGGCGGCTGGCGCAAGGCCGGCCTGCCGTGGATTCAGGGATAATTCAGCGGCCGGAAAATGCCGGCCCGATTCAGAGAACAGCAATGCAGACAGCCACCATCGCCTTCGACCCGTTCAACGCCTTGTCCGACAAGGATTGCCACGAGCGCATCCGCGCCGCCCGCGCCAAGCTGGGCAAGCGCGCCGTCATCCTCTGCCACCACTACCAGCGCGCCGACGTTTACCAGTACGCCGACCTGACCGGCGACTCGCTCAAGCTGTCGCGCCTTGCCTCGCAGACCGATTCCGAATTTGTCGTTTTCTGCGGCGTGCATTTCATGGCCGAGGTGGCCGACATTATGACCGCCCCGAACCAGATCGCCATCCTGCCCGACCTTGCTGCCGGCTGCTCGATGGCCGACATGGCCAACCTGGCCAAGGTCGAACGCTGCTGGCGCGAGCTGGCCGAAGTGCTCGACGTCGAGAACGAGGTCACCCCGGTTACCTACATCAACTCGGCAGCCGACCTGAAGGCGTTTTGCGGCGACCATGGCGGTATCGTGTGCACCTCGTCGAACGCCGGCACCATCGCCAAGTGGGCCTTCGAGCGCCGCCCCAAGGTACTGTTCTTCCCCGACCAGCACCTCGGCCGGTGGACTGGCCACAACATGGGCTTCGCCATGGATGAAATGGTGGTCTGGGATCCCGATCTCGAACTCGGCGGCCTGACGCCGGCGCAGATCAAGAAGGCGCGCATCCTGCTCTGGAAGGGCCATTGCTCGGTGCACCAGATGTTCCAGAAGTCGCACATCGACGCCTTCCGCGCCAAGTACCCGGAGGGCAAGGTCATCGCCCACCCGGAATGCAATTTCGAGGTCTGTGCCGCCGCCGATTACGTCGGCTCGACCGAACACATCGTCAAGACCATCAAGGAAGCGCCGGAAGGCACGCGCTGGCTGGTCGGCACCGAACTGAACCTGGTTGATCGTCTGGCCGAGGAGGTCAAGCCGCAGAACAAGATCGTGCAGTTCATGGCGACCACCATCTGCATGTGCTCGACCATGCAGCGCATCGACCCGCAGCACCTGGCGTGGACGCTGGAAAACCTGGCCGAAGGCAAGGTGGTCAACCAGATCAAGGTGCCGGAGCACGAAACGGCCGCTGCCAAGCTGGCTCTCGACCGGATGCTGGCCATTTCCTGAGGGCGCCATGACCAAGCCCGCGTTGCACATCACCACGTTCAACATCCACAAGGGCTTTTCACAATTCAACCGGCGGATGATGGTGCATGAGCTGCGCGAGCGGCTGCGCCATCTCAATCCGGACATCGTCTTCCTGCAGGAAGTGCAGGGGCTGCACCTCGGCCACGCCGAGAACCATGACGACTGGCCGGATTCGCCGCAACACGAGTTCCTGGCCGAGGATGTCTGGGCTGCCTCGGCCTACGGTCGCAACATGATTTACGACCACGGCCACCACGGCAACGCCATCCTGTCGCGCTTCCCCATCCTGCACGCGCACAACCAGGACGTCACCCACCTGCAGTTCGAGAAACGCGGCCTGCTGCATTGCCAGATCAAGCTGCCGGAAGGGCCAGCGGCGCATTGCGTATGCGCCCACCTGTCGCTGTTCGGCTATTCGCGCCGCAAGCAGATGGACGCGCTGGCCGATTATCTCGACAAGTCGGCCGACCCGATGGCGCCGCTGATCATCGCCGGCGACTTCAACGACTGGAGCAACAAGGCCGGCGAACACCTGACCCGCCGCCTTGGCCTGCGCGAGGTGTTCAGCGGCCCGAGCGGCATTCCGGCGCGCAGCTTCCCGGCCGCCATGCCGATGTTCCGCCTCGACCGCATCTACGTGCGCGGCTTCGAGGTGAAGCGCACCGAAGTGCACCACGGCCAGCCGTGGTCGAGCATTTCCGACCATGCCGCACTGTCGGCCCACCTGACGCGGCATGGCCGCTGAGTTCCTGCCGGGCAACCGGCTCACCCTGCTCAACTCGGGCGCCGACTATTTCCCCGCCCTGCTCGCCGCCATCGGCGAGGCGCAAACAGAAATCTACCTGGAAAGCTACATCTTCGCCGACGATGAAGTCGGCCACGCGGTAGCCAGCGCACTCTGCCAGGCCGCCGAACGCGGGGTGCAGGTCAATGTGACGGTAGACGGCTTCGGCGCCCGCAATTTTGCCGCCGACTTCCTGCCCCGGCTGACGGCGGCCGGGGTGCGCGCCATGGAATACCGGCCGGAGATCGGGCGTTTCCACTTCAAGCGCCATCGTTTGCGCCGGCTGCACCGCAAGCTGGCGGTCATCGATGCGCGCATCGCCTTCGTCGGCGGCATCA
>CAZDRS010000001.1:0-44346 GCA_964507585.1 uncultured Dechloromonas sp. | reverse complement strand
TGGACCTGGCGCGGCACCCGCAAGCTGGCCTCGGTCGGCATGATGATGGACTACATGCTGCCGAAACGGATTATGAGCTTCAAGGAAGCCTGGGAAATGTACGTCGAGGAAAACGGCGGCGCGCTGTTCAAGGATCTCGCCCGCTACGGCATCACCATCCCGAAGTGCTTCAGCCAGACCATCGAGGAAAAGGAACACGTCTCGCACCAGTCGTGGATCGGTTTCTACATGAAGCCGCAGGCCACGCCGTTCCACACCTGGATTCCGACCCCGGACGAAATGGACTGGCTGTCCGAGAAGTACCCCAACACCTTCGACAAGTACTACCGTCCGGTGCTGGAATTCTTCGACGCCCAGGAAAAGGCCGGCAACCGCTTCGACAACAAGACGGCGCCGATGAACTGCCAGGTCTGCGTCAGCACCATGAAGTTCAACGAGCCGGGCGACCCGATGGAAATGTGCTTCCGCGAGTCGATCTACCAGGGCGAGAAGTTCCATACCTGTTCCGACCACTGCAAGGAAATCTTCGACAACGAGCCGGAAAAGTACAGCCAGACCTTCATCTCCTCGCACCAGGTGCTGCAGGGCAACTGCGAGCCGGATGGCGTCGATGTCAATGCGCCGGGCTTCGAGCCGGGCCGCCACATGCTCGACTACTGGAAGCTCGACAAGCGCGCCCTCGGCGACTTCAACGGCTCCGAGGACCAGAAGAACTTCGCAGCCTGGCGCGAGCAGGCCACGAAAAACTAAAAGGAGACAGCCATGACGATGTTGAAAACCCTTGCCCCGTACGAGTTCAAGTCGCGCGACGCGGTCGAGAACTACAAGGGCCGCCAGCTGCTGTACGTGAACTGGGAGCGCCACCGCATGTTCTCGCGCCCCTTCGTGCTGGCCATGACGCCGGATACGCCGTTCTCGGCTGTGCTCGAAGAAATGGCCGCCTGCTTCAGCTACCAC
The DNA here is from genome assembly GCA_964507585.1 of uncultured Dechloromonas sp. Taxonomy (GTDB): domain Bacteria; phylum Pseudomonadota; class Gammaproteobacteria; order Burkholderiales; family Rhodocyclaceae; genus Azonexus. Next base: position 43,389 of record CAZDRS010000001.1, on the reverse strand, counting down.
CCGGACTGGCAGCACATCGACTGGGACAAGGCCATCTGGCAGAACGGCAACACGCCCTTCACGCCGGATCGTGCCAAGAGCCTCAAGGAAAACGGCATCGGCCACAAGGATCTGATCCGTTTCCGGACGCCGGGGCTGGATGGCATCGCCGGTACGGGGTATTGATTAGCTGTTAGATATTAGGATTCAGGATCGAGTTTGAATTCGTCACTCCCGCGAAAGCGGGAGTCCAGGAAAGGCAAGGAACTGGATTCCCGCCTGCGCGGGAATGACGGGTTCAGCCCCAACGGTTTTACTCGATCCTCGATCCTAACTCCTGGATCCTAAAAAAAATGAGCTACGAACTGACCATCGAGCCGCTCGGCCGCAGCATCGAAGTCGAAGACGGCCAGACCATCCTCGACGCCGCACTGCGTGCCGGCATCTACCTGCCGCATGCCTGCGGGCAGGGCTATTGCGCCACCTGCAAGGTGTGCATCACCGACGGCGAGGTCGATCACCAGAACGCCTCCAGCTTCGCGCTGATGGATTACGAGCGCGAGGAAGGCAAGGCGCTGGCCTGCTGCGCGACGCTCGAAGCCGACACCGTCATCGAAGTCGAGATGGAAATCGACGAGGACGCCCGCGACATCCCGGTCAAGGACTTTCCGGGCGCGGTCAGCCGCATCGAGAACCTGACGCCCACCATCAAGGGCATCTGGCTCAAGCTCGACGAGGCGCTCGACTTTCAGGCCGGCCAGTACGTCAATTTCAACCTGCCCAACGACATGGGCCACCGCGCCTTTTCGCTGGCCAATTCGCCATCGACCGGCGACGAGATCGAGCTGAACATCCGCATCGTTCCCGGCGGCGTCGGCACGACTTGGATCCACAACGAACTCAAGGTCGGCGACGCGGTGACGGTTTCCGGCCCCTACGGCCGCTTCTTCGTGCACAAGTCGGCCGATGTGCCGTCGCTGTTCATGGCCGGCGGTTCAGGCCTGTCCAGCCCGCGCTCGATGATTCTCGACCTGCTGGAACAGGGATCCACGCTGCCGATCACGCTGGTCTACGGCGCGCGCAACCAGGGCGAGCTGTATTACCACCAGGAATTCGTCGAACTGGCCGCCAAATATCCGAACTTCACCTACGTGCCGGCGCTCAACGACGAACCGGCCGACAGCGGCTGGACCGGCTTCCGCGGCTTCGTCCATGAAGCGGCCAAGGCCCATTTCGACAACGATTTCCGCGGCAACAAGGCCTACCTGTGCGGCCCGCCGGTGATGATCGAAGCCTGTATCACGACCCTGATGCAGGGCCGCCTGTTCGAGCGCGACATCTACACCGAGAAATTCTTCTCGGCGGCCGACGCCCAGCAGGTGCGCAGCCCGCTGTTCAAGCGGGTGTAAAACTTTCCTCTGCACCACAACCCACCTTGAGGCCGCGTTGATCGCGGCCTTTTTTTGTTGAGGGTTTGCCGCTGGTGCCACTGATCGCCGTGTTGGGTTTTCTTTGCTTCAGCGCATGCCCGAAGGCGGGCCTGGATATCGGGAGGCGCCCGGTTTCGGTGCGCGAAGGAGGGCAGTCTTGTTTTCCTCGGGAGCAACGGATTGCCAGGATAGTTTATCTAAATCAATTGGTTGCTTGCTTGTCTCGGCGCAGGGATGGGGGCGGTGCATAGCCGGCACAGGCTTTGCGTGAACCGTGGTCAGACGATGGTCAGGAAATTACGTTTTAGTAAACGAATTGACCATTTTAGATTTTACGCTAATATATTAGCGAAATAACCATCAGTCGATGGCCCCACCGGAGAAACGTGATGAACCCGCTTTTCGAAACCGCCGCAGGCTATGGCCGAATCGTTTCCCGATCCCTGGAAAATGCCGATGTGGACGCGCAGGCCGGTGCATTGATCTACCAGAATTGGGATCAGCGCTACGACCAGTTGTCCGGAGGCCGTTTCAGCGGTTCGCTGCAGGAAATGGGTTTCCCGTCCTTTACGCTGATCCGCGAAACGAGCAATCGGGTTCTGCTGCAGAAGGGTTGTACGCCGAAGGGCGTGTTTGCCATCGGCACCCTGATGACGACGGGCGATAGCGGTTTCCATTGCGGTGAATTGATGGCCACCCATACTGCCGCCATTCTCGAGCCGGGAACGGAATTCGAGATTCGCACGCCGGAGTGCTTTGATTTGATCGCCGCCGTCTTTTCTCCGCGCGACCTGGCGGTCAATCTCGACGATCCGGGCTTCGACTATCGCGAACTGGAAGCCGAGCTGCATCGTTCCTGCAAGACCATCGGCCCCTCCAATACCCGCCAACTGACCGATTTTCTGTGCCGGGTCTACGAATGCGGACAACAGGCAGCCGATCACCTGATGATTCCGAGCAACCTGCGTCAATTGGAAGAGGAGTTCTACAGCATCCTGATCGACGTCCTGCGCATTTCGCGCGGGCCGGAGGTTCATGCGGTCTGCCCCAACCGTGAGCGCATCGTGCGTCGCTTCCGCACGCTGCTCGATGCTTCGCCGGAGTCGGCCCTGAGCATTTCTGACATCTGCGACGAAATCGGCGTCACCCGCCGCACCCTGCAGAATGCCACGCAGGAAGTGTTCGGCATTTCGCCGCAGCACTACCTGAAGGCCATCCGCCTCAACGCTTTCCGCCGCGCCCTGAAGGTACGCGAGCCGCAGTGCGAGTCGATTGGCGACGTGGCGGCGCGCTGGGGCTTCTGGCACCTGTCGCAGCTGGCGCAGGACTACCGCAAGCTGTTCGGCGAACTGCCGTCGCAGACGCCTTGCGTGCACGTTTCGTAAGCTGAGAGGGTAGCCTGTCATTCCCGCGCAGGCGGGAATCCAGAGATGAACCGGAGGCCTGCAGTCCACTCCTGGATTCCCGCCTACGCGGGAATGACGGGGTGGGGGCGAGGGCGGGTTCCGCTTCTCGTGCTCCGTAGCGTCAAGCTTCCATCGTTTCGGCATCCTGCCGCCCCACTTTTTCCAATTCTTGATACAGCCCGCCAACGATCCCGCCGGATACTGATCTCACGCTCCCTAACGAGTCGAACGAGGTCACAAAATGCAAAAAATTTCATCGCGGCTGGCGCTGATTGCGTTGCCGCTCTGCCTGGCGGCGGCCACGGCGCAGGCCGGCAAGGATCGGCCGCCTCCCTTGGCGGAGGAGGAAATCCGCGTCGAACGGGCGGCGCCGCCCGATGGCAACCGCCTGTACGTCACCGATTTCGTCTTCAACCACATGGTCGACGGCCGCGTGCACGTGGTGGACGGCAAGGCGGCGCGCTACCTCGGCGTCGTCATGGCCGGCTACGGCGCGCTGACCACGGTGTCGGCGGATGGCAAGTCCATCTACGTGGCGACCACCTACTATCCCCGTCTGTATCGCGGCCAGCGCAGCGACGTGGTCGAAATCCACGATGCCGAAACGCTGGAACTGAAGGCCGAGATCGATATTCCGGCCAAGCGGGCGCAGGCCGCCTCGTACCGCAGCATGCTGGTGCCGAGCGCCGACGGCCGTTTCCTGTACGTGCAGAACGCCACGCCGGCGACGTCGGTCAGCGTGGTCGACCTGCAGGCAAAAAAGTTCGTCGCCGAAATCCCGACCCCCGGCTGCTGGTCGATCCAGGCCTGGGAGAAGGGTGAAGATAACGAAAAGGGCAACCGCTTCTCGACCATCTGCGGCGACGGCACGCTGCTCACCGTGAGCCTCGACGACGCCGGCCAGCCGGCCGGCCGCGAGCGTAGCCAGCGCTTCTTCGATCCCGATAAGGATCCGATCTACGTCCATCCGGAAATGCTCGGCGGCGACCGCTACTTCGTTTCCTACTACGGCAACGTCTACAAGGTGACCCTGGCCGGCGACAAACCGGCCTTCGCCGCCCCGTGGTCACTGCTCGACGCCCGCGACCGCAAGGCCAACTGGCGGCCGGGCGGCATGCAGGTGACGGCCATGCACCGGGCCAGCGGCACCTTCTACGTGAACATGCACGACAACGGCGCCGAGGGATCGCACAAGAATCCGTCCAAGGAAATCTGGGCCTTCGATGTCGCCAGCCAGAAGCGCGTTGCGCGCATTCCGTCCAACGAGGCGATTTCGCTGGTCGCCAGCCAGGGCAGCGAGCCCTTGCTCTACGCGCTGAATGTTGAAAAGGGCGAGATCGTGGCCCGCAAGATCCAGAAGGGCTACCCGGTCGCCAGGACGATGGCCGGCGTCGGCGAAACCTCGCTGTTCATGGAGGTGCGCTGACATGGGCGCGACGACTTTCCTGTTCGATCCGGTGGTCGTCCATGCCGCTGCGGCGGCCATGGGCATCATCCTGATCACCGGCGCGCTGGGCAAACTGCGCGACCTGGAACTGTTCCGCTACGCAGTGGACAACTACGGGCTGCTCAACGGCGCTGCCGCCGTGCTGTTCGCCAAGGTCTTCCCGGTGGTCGAACTGCTCGCCGGCCTGGCCCTGATCCTCGATGCCACGCGGCCGCTCGGCGTGCTGCTTGGCCTGGGCGTCATGGCCGTGGCCACCGGCGGCGTGGCGATCAACCTGCTGCGCGGCATGGGGCGCATCGAATGCGGTTGCGGCACCGGCGGCCAGCGCATCTCGTGGGGCCTGGTCGGGCGCAACCTGTTCCTCTGTGCTGCGCTGCTGCTGGCCGCTGCCGACGAGCTGCCGCGCAGCCTCGGCGCACTCGATTATTTCAGTGTGGCGGGCGCCATCCTGGCCTTGCTGGTCGTCTATGCCAGCGCCAACCAACTGCTCGCCAATCAACCGCTTTTGAAGGAGTTGCAACCATGATGGAACCGCTCGCCCTGTCTGTAATCGCCCTGTGGGTCGTCGTCGTCGCCCTCGGCATCTGTGTCCTGGCGCTGTCCCGCCAGATCGGCATCCTCTACGAACGTGTCGCGCCGATGGGGGCGCTGATGATGGATCACGGCCCCAAGGTCGGCGAACTGGCGCCGCCGGTTGAGGTCACCACCTGGGAAGGCCAGGGCCTGACCATCGGCACGGCCACCGCCAAGAGCACGCTGCTCTTCTTCGTGTCGCCGACCTGCCCGGTATGCAAGAAGCTGCTGCCCATCATCCGTTCCGTCCAGCAACGTGAAAACCGTTGGCTCAACGTGGTGCTGGCCTCCGACGGCGACCGCCCGGAGCATGCCACTTTCCGCGAAAAGCACCAGCTGGCCGACTTCCCCTACGTGCTGTCGCAGCCGCTGGGCATGGCCTACAAGATCTCCAAGCTACCCTACTGCGTGCTGCTCGATGCCAAGGGCTTCGTCCGCGCCAAGGGCCTGGTCAATTCCCGCGAGCAGGTCGAAAGCCTGATGACGGCCTACGAAAGCGGCATCGCGTCGGTGCAGGAGCATATCGACCGTCAGCTGCTGGCGGCCGAAGCCCATCCGGAAAAGGTCTGAGCCATGGACTTCCTCAAATTACTCGACCGCTTCACCGAGCGCCGCACGCGGGCGGTGGCCAGCAACACCGGGCGGCGCGGCTTCCTGGTCGGCGTCAGCAAGCTGCTGGTGGCCGGTGCCTTCGCCCTGCCGGTACTGCCCTTCGACCGCACCAACCATGCCCACGCCGCCGGCGGCCACGGCAGCGCGCCGAAAAAACGCGAACCGACCGAGACCGATTGCGATTACTGGCGCTATTGCAGTGTCGATGGCTTCCTGTGCTCCTGCTGCGGCGGCACCATGACGACCTGCCCGCCGGGCAGCACGCCGTCCGCCGTGTCCTGGGTCGGCACCTGCCGCAATCCGGCCGACGGGCGCGACTATCTGGTCAGCTACAACGACTGCTGCGGCAAGACCGCCTGCGGCCGCTGCTTCTGCAACACCAACACCCGCGAACGGCCGGGCTACCGGATGGGCGTGCACAACGACATCAACTGGTGCATGGCCAACCAGAGCAGCCACTACCACTGCACGGTGTCGGTCATCGTCGGCCTGGAAGAGGGGCAGTCGTGAAGCGTTTGATTTGCAGCCTGATCCTGGCGCTGGCCGCCGGTGTCGCCGGCGCCCAGGACGGCAAGGCGGTCTACGACGCCAACTGCGCCGCCTGCCACCAACCGGACGGCGCTGGCGCGCTCGGCCTGGCGCCGCCGCTGGCCGGTACGTTGGGCAAGCGGATGGCGGTGCCGGAAGGCCGGCAGTACCTGGCCGGCATCGTCATCGCCGGCCTGGCCGGCAAGCTGGAATCGAAGGGCGTCGTCTACGAGGGCATCATGCCGGCCTGGCAGCAGTTGTCGGATGCCGAACTGGCCGCCGTGCTCAACCACGTGCTGACCACCTTCAACGGCGCCGACCTGCCGGCCGGGCACCAGCCGATCGAGGCCGACGCCCTGGCCGCCTTCCGCGCCAAGAAGCCGACCGCCAAGGAACTGCGCGCCTGGCGCGCCGCATCGCAATAAGGGAGTTTGCCATGGTGCTGTCCTCCAAGATTCGCTACGGCCTGCTGCTGGTTGGGCTGTCGGCCCTGTTGGCCGGCGAGGCTGCGGCGGATGCCGCCAAGAAGAACTATCGCCTGTACTGCATGGGCTGCCACCAGATGGATGGCACCGGGTCGCCCGAGAACGGCATCCCCAGCATGCGCGACGAGGTCGGGCATTTCCTGCGCGTGCCGGATGGCCGGGCCTACCTGTCGCAGGTGCCGGGCACGCTCAATACGCCGCTCGGCGATGGCGAAACGGCCGAACTGCTCAACTGGGTGATGGCGAATATCGGCCGGAGCAGCGTTCCAGCCGATTTCAAGCCCTACACCGCCGACGATGTTCGGGCCTACCGGGCGAGTGTGCCGCAGGACATCCCCGGCATGCGGGTACGGCTGGTCAAGCAGCTCGAAACCATCCAGCTCGGCGCGGCCCGCTAGCTAACCGTCATTCCCGCGCAGGCGGGAATCCACCGCTTTTTTCCTGGGTTCCCGCCTGCGCGGGAACGACAGTAAATAAACCCCCAACCGGAATTCCCATGAACGCTTTGCAATCCTTGCGCCGTGGCGTGATCGCCACGGCGGGGGCGGTCTTCGCCTCGCTTTTCCTTTGCCTGCAGGTCAGTCCGGAATGGCTGACCGGCTGGGGCACGGTCATCCTGGTTGCCATGGTGCCGGCGCAGATCGTCATCAGCCTGGTCTGGCAGGCCAGCTACCCGAAGCGGCTGGCCGATCTGTCGCAACCGTTGCGCGGCATCGCCTTTACGGCCCTCAACGTACTAGTTGGCGTGGCTGTCGCCTATCTGGCCTGGCAGACGGTCGGCGGCGGCACGGCTTTACCGACGCCATTCCTGATCATGTTCCTGATCTTCTCCGTGGCGGTGACGCTGGTTCTCGTCGTGCCGCTGCAATGCTGGCCGTTTGCACAGGCGATCCGCCATCCCGGCCTGATGGGCGCGGCACTGCTCGTGGCTGCCTATGCGCTGGCCTACGGCCTGTTCCGCTGCCTGTTCGACTTCGGTTTCCTGGCCGAAGCCCCGTTCTACCGCCCCGAACTCGATCCGCACGGCCTGTTTATGGCCTGGGTGCCGCTGGTCTTCGCCATCGCCATGCTGGTGCCGGTGCTTGGGCTGATCCTGTTCGATTTCTGGCCGGTGAGTGTGCTGGCCGGCAAGGTGCAGGCGCTGGGCAAGCAGCCGCTATTTGGCATGCTCGCCTTGGCCTTGATCGTCGCAGTGGCCGGCGGGTTGTGGATGCTGTTCGTCGGGCAGGGGATGGATCAGGTGCTGTTCATGGTGCGCATCTGCGTCAGCGTCAATTTCGGCTATTTCATCCTGCTCGTCATGTTCGAAGGCGTGCCGGCGCTCAAGCTGCCGCAACCGTGGCGCGGCCTGGTTCTCAACGGTGCGGCCGTCGGCCTGGCAGTTGCCATGCTGAAGCTGTACGAAGCGATGGCCTTGAGCCGCTTTGCGCTCGCTTCAGGCGGGCCGGTCTATCCGCTGGAACTGTGGCTGGCCTCGGCCATGCTCGCCGTGAGCTTTCCGCTGATGGTGGTGGTCGGCAGCTATTTCCAGTTCTGGCCGCTGGCATCGCGAGGTGCGCATGATGGCGTGGCGGGAGCGACCGAGGAGGCAGCGCAGGCATGACTGTCAAATTCCGTCTGTGGACGATCACGGCGCTTTCCGTCCTTTCCCTGCTTGTCGTCGGCGGGGGCGGCTATCTCGCGGCGCGCGAGCTGGGGGATAAGCTGGGGTCGATCATCAACCTTGCCGTGCCGAGCATTCGCCTGCTGACCGACAGCCAGCAGGCGTTGGCCACCATCCACATCGCGCTGTTGCAGCATATCGTCGAGTCCGATCCGGCCAAGCAGGAGCAGCTGGAAGCGCTCGCCGAGCAGGCGAACCGGAAGGTCGAGGCGGCCCTCTCGCAGTACGAGAACTACCTTGATCCGGCTTCGGATACGGATCGCCAGCACTGGCTGGCCGACCGTAAAGCGATGGCTGAACTGCATGCCGCGGCGCGGGAGATTTTCACGCTCTCCCGCCAGGACAAGCCGGCCGCACGCGCCCGTTTTGCCAGCCAGGGCGCTGCCAGCAGCGATGCGGCAAGGCAGGTCATAGGCGAGCACCTGCAGCTCAATTACCGCCTGTCGGCCGAGTATGGCGAAGAGGCGCTGGGCAACGCCGGGCAGGCGATCCGCGGGGCGGGCGTGGCAACCTTTGGCGCGCTGTTTATTTTGCTGCTCGTCGTGTTGCCGCTGATCCGGAAGATCAATGCCAGTCTGCACGCTTTTCACTCGGCCACGACACGGATCACCAACGACCTCGATTTCACCACGCGTATCGCGCTGTCGGGCAAGGATGAACTCAGCCGGCTGGCCGGCGATCTGAATACGCTGACTGGCAGGACTCAGCACAGCCTGAAGACGATTGCTTCCCAGGCCGGGGAAGTGGTCGATGCTGCGGATGACCTGTCCAGGCATGCCGGGCAGCTGGCCGACGCATCGGCCAAGCAAAGCGATGCAGCTTCCGATATCGCCGCCAATATTCAGCAGATGGCCGAGAGCATCGGCCAGGTCGCCGGTCAGCTCGGTCAGGCCAGGCAGTTGTCGCAGGAATCCTGTTCGGTGGCCGGCGCCGGCCGCCTGGCGATCGCGGAGACGGTGCAGGACATCCGGAACATTGCAAGTACCGTGCGCAATGCCGCCGGGATGATCGACCAACTCGAACGACAGAGCCACGAAATTTCCCTGGTCGTTGGCGTGATCAAGGACGTTGCCGAGCAGACCAACCTGCTGGCGCTCAATGCGGCCATCGAGGCGGCGCGTGCCGGCGAGCAGGGGCGGGGTTTCGCGGTGGTGGCCGACGAGGTCAGGAAACTGGCCGAGCGCACGGCGCTATCGACCCGGGATATCAACGCGACCATCGATGTGATGGCCGGCAATACGCGGGCGACGGCAGATGCGATGCAAAGCGCGGTGCGCCAGGTCGAGGCGGGTGTGGAGCGGGCCGGGAACGCCAACCTTGCGATCGAGCGCATCGGCCACGGCAATGCGCAGATCACCGGGATGGTTGCCGACATCGACGCCGCGCTGCAGGAGCAGGGACGGTCGAGCGCGGCCATCGCCGTGCGGATCGAGCAAATCGCCCTCATGTCGCAGGAAAACGATCGCGTGGCGGAGGCCGCCTCGGCATCTGCCGTGCAATTGGAACAACTGGCGCGGCAGACGCAGCAAATTGTCGATTGCTATCGCCTGGCGTAGCGGTCTTCTATTGCGCTCAGCTGGTTTCGGCGTGCAGATCCTGCGCGTCGCCTTGCCGAACCCGCGAGCGAGCCCGGCCGGGGCGTTTTTTCCACCAGAGATAAATGCCGGTTGCCGACAGCATGGCAACGACCAGGCCCATCAGCGAAATCAGGATGCGGCCGGGCAGGCCGAGGATTCGCCCGGAGTGCAGCGGAAACTGGGCCTGGACGAAGATGTCGGCCGCCGACCCTTGCCACGGCTGCTTTTCGCCGAGCAGGCGGCCATCCGTGCCGTCCAGGAACAGTCGCCGATGGCCGGCGCCGCCTGCGCCATGATCGGCTTCCGGCACGAAGAACTGCACGCCGTAGATGCCAAAATGCTGGGCGTAGAACACGCTGCCGACCGGCTCCGTCCATCCGCGCCGCTTTGCCTCGGCCGTCGCCTTGGCGATGATCTCGGGGAAGTCGACGCCGGGCGCCACCGGCTGGTGTTTCGGCTGCGGGCGGCGCGTGTCGAACGGTGTCGGCGTCACTTGCGAGAAGGTCTGCAGCGCCGGCATGAACACTTCGCGCCGCAGGTTCAGCGAAAAAGCGGTGAAGGCGATGATCAGCAGCAACAGCCAGGTCCACAGCCCGAAAGCGCGGTGCAGGTCGTAGTTGAGCTTGTAGGTGCCGGCCTGGCGGCGGATGCGCCAGGCGGGCGCCCAGCGTTGCATGAAGCCTTTGGGGGCGGCGGCCGCTTGGTCGTTCGTGCCACGCTTCGGGGCAGGCAGGGTAAGCAGCGCGGAAACGAAGCAGTCCACCGTCCACAGCATGGCGACGATGCCGAGCAGCCAGATGCCCCAGCGGTCGGTGCCGCCCATTTCCGGCAGGTGCAGGCTGAAATGCAGCTTGTACAGGAAGGAAACGACGTTTTCCGTGGTGATCGGCCAGACGGCGCCCCATTCGCGCTTGCCCAGTTCCTCGCCGCTGACCGGGTCGACGAAGACCTGGTTGAAGCCGGGCTCGTACAGCTTGCCGGTCTGCGCATTGACGCGCGGCTGGACGCCGAAGGCCAGCGACTCCCCGGCCTCGGCGTGGAGGGGAATGAAGGTGACGCGGATGTCCGGGTGGCGGGCTTCGATCCGGCCGGCCAGTTCGAGGCTGGGCAGCGCTTCGCCCCGGCTGGAAACCTGCGTCAGATGCGGATTGAGCAGTTCGTCCAGCTCGTGATCCCAGGAAATCACTGCCCCGGTCAGCCCGGTGAGGAGCAGGAAGGGGGCAGCGATCAGGCCGGCCCAGCGGTGGAATACCAGCCAGGCGCGGCGCCAGAAGCCGGGGCGACGGGCGGGCGAGAGGCTCACAGGTCGACCGAGGCGCTGAGCGTGACGGTGCGCGGGGCGCCGAGCACGAGGTAGCCGTTGTCCGGATAACCGCCGCTGGACGCCCAGTAGGCGCGGTTGGCGACGTTGTCGATGCGGCCGCGCAAGGTGACCAGCCGGCCGCCGATATCGACCAGGTAGCGGGCGCCGACATCGAGGCGAGTCCAGCCCGGCACCTTCAGCGTATTGGCCGCGTTGGCGTAGACCGAGCCGGTGGCGACGACTCGGGCGTCGACGGACAGTCCGTTGAGGCCGGGGATCGACCATTCGACGCCGATGTTGGCCTGCTTGGCGGGCACGCCGATGGTGCGCTTGCCTTCGGTTTCTGCGTTGCCGGTGTTGCGCTGGATGGCATCGAGGAAGGTGGCGCCGCCGAGGAGGCGCAGGCCCTTGAGCGGCATGCCATAGGCCATCAGTTCGATGCCCTGGCGTTCTTCGCTGCCCTCGGCGGTATAGACGTTCGCCGTATTGGTCACGCCGCGCGGCATTTCCGTCGTGAAGTAGGCCGTCGTCAGGCCGAGGTTGCCGAAGTCGAACTTGACCCCGGTTTCCTTCTGCTTCGAGACGTAGGGGGCCAGCATCTCGCCACGGTTGGCCGCGGTGCTCGGCGCCGTGCCGCCCTGGGCCAGGCCCTCGATATAGTTGGCGTAGACGGCGACTTCCTTGAGCGGCTTGGCCACCAGGCCGACCACCGGGCTGGTTCGGCTCTGGTTGTAGGCGCTGCTTACCGCCCCGGTGTTGTAGGCCAGGCTGACGACATCGAGCTTCTGGTGGCGAGCGCCGAGCGTGAGCTGGAGGCGCTGGTCGAGGAAGGACAGGGTGTCGCCGATTGCCTGGCTGGTCAGCCGGGTCGTGCCGGTCAGGCCCGGGTCGGACAGGTTGTTGCCCTTGAATGCCGCCAGGGCGATGTCGGGGGCGCTCCAGGCAACCGGGTTGTACAGGTTGGTCGCCAGGGTATGACTGAAATCCATGGCGTAGGCGTTCTTCTTGGCCAGGTCGAAATAGCTGGCCGTCGCCACCCATTCGTGGCCGACCGGGCCGGTGGCGAACTTGCCGCGCAGGCCGACTTCGCCCGTCCTGACCGAATCCTCGCGGGTGTTGTCGAAGCGATAGACGGTGCCGGCACCGGTGGCGGCATTGTTCACCGTCAGGTTGGCCAGCGAATTGCCTTCGGCGCTTTCCCGGAAGCCGCCGGCAAACCAGCCGGTGACGCTGTCGGTGAAATCGTATTCCCCGCGCAGGGTGCCGAAGACGTCGCGCTCGTTGGAGTAGGTCCACGGCTGGGCCCAGTTGCTGTCGCTCCTAGGGGCGGTCGGCACGGAGCGCAGGGCGCTGTTCAGCGTGACGTTGGTGCGCGTTTCGCGCAGCTTGTTGTCCTGGTAGGCGATGTCGGCCGACAGGCGGGCTTTTTCGCCGCGCCAGTCAAGGCCCAGCGAGAACAGGCCGAGTTCGGCATGTTCGCGGTCGATGCCGGTGCCGCCCTCGCGGCGGGCGGCGTTGATGCGTATGCCGGTGCTGTCGTCCGGCCCGAAGCGGCGGGCGAAGTCGGCCGCCAGCAGTGCCTGGTCGCCGCTGCTCCAGCCGGCCGTGACGCGGTTCAGCGCTTCGTTGGGGGCGCGTTTCGGCAGCAGCGAAATGGTGCCGCCGATCCCGTCGCCGTTCGGGCTGGCTCCGTTCAGGAAGGCGGAGGCGCCGCGCAGCACCTCGACGCGCTCGAACAGCTCGGCCGCGATGTACTGGCGGGGCAGCAGGCCGTAGAGGCCGTTGTAGGCGACGCTGTCCGAATTCAGGATGTAGCCGCGGATGAAATACGACTCCTGGAAATTGCCGAAACCGCGTGCCACCCGCACCGACGGATCGTTCTGCAAGACATCGCCGACGCTTTTCGCCTGGCTGCCCTGGATCAGCTCGCTGGTGTAGGCGTTGGACGAAAACGGCGTATCCATGATGTCCTTGTTGCCCAGGATGCCGACCCGCCCGCCGCGCGCCACCTGGCCGCCGGCATAGGGCTGCATCAAGCCGCCGGCCGAGGCGTCGGCGCTGGCACTGACGGTGACGGCCGAAAGCGTCGTTTCCTGGGATTGGGCCGAAGCGCCGAAAGAAGGCAACACCATAAGCGCTGCCGCGATGGCCGTCACGCGGGGGCGCGGCATTTCACCAACCAAGCTTGTCACTGCGATTACTCCGGGAAATAGAGCTTGGCTGGCTGGTTACCGTCGTAATTGGCTGGCTAGCGATGAGGAAAGTAGCTGCTCATTTTATCTCAAACAAACGCAAATGAGAAACTATCGCATTCGCGTTTGTTCTCGAGTGTGGTGCAGCGTGCCGTGAAGCTCGGCGGCGGAAGCGCCGGCCGAATCGTGTCAGGTGGCTAGTGCGAGGGTTAGCGCGGCTTGCACACAGGCGTCCTCAATGCCTTCCAGCTCAGCATGCCGGGGCTTGTTTTCGGAGATGAGCAGCATCAGGCCTTCGATCTGCATCGCGATCAGTGCGGCCCGTAGCTGAACCTCCCGCTCGGCCAGCTCCGGGTTGGCGGCGGCGATCAGCCGGGCCAGGTTGGCGCGGTGGCGGCTGTACATCCGGTCGAATATCTCGCGGCCGATCGGATCGCGGGTGGCAAGCGACCAGATTTCGACGAACAGCTTTTCCGATTCCGCTTTCTTCGTATCGGCCAGCAGATAGCGGATGGCTGCTTCCAGCTTGTCGCGCGGTGCAATGTCCAGCGTCTCGATATGCCGATAAGTCGGTTCGTAGCTTTCCATCACCGATTCGAGCAGGGCCTGCAACAGGCTTTCGCGCGTCGGGAAATAGTGCTGGACGTTGGACAGCGAAATTCCCGTCTGCTCGGCTACCTGCCGCATGGTCATTTCAGCGTAGCCGCCTTCGATGAACAGGCGTCGCGCGACATCGAGAATTTCCTGAACCTTGGCCCGTCCCTTGGCGGTTTTGGCTTCGGTGCGGACAGTGGTGCGTGGCGGCGCGTTTTTCATGGCGATATAAAAAATAGGTCGATAGACAAATTTTCTCACTAAACCCCGTTGACGAAATAGGTCGTGCGACCTAGTATTCGTTAACAGGTTAGTTATTCAATCGATTTCATATTGGTGAAATTCGATTTGGCAGAGGAGAGTGGTATGGACGGAATGGAAGCCAAAGGCCAAGGCAGGCGCCGCTTTCTCGGCGGCTTGGCCGGCAGCGTCGGTCTGGCCGGCGTGCCCGGGGTGGCCGGTGCGGCGAGCGAGCCGGTGGTTCGAAAACCGGGGCGCGATGCTTATGACGTGATCGTCATCGGCGCCGGGTTTGCCGGTTTGGCGGCGAGCCGCGATCTGGCGAAAAGCGGTCTGTCGGTCTTGTTGCTCGAAGCGCGCAACCGCATCGGCGGGCGGACATTCACGTCGGCCTACCAGGGCAAGAAGATCGAGCTGGGCGGCACCTGGATCCACTGGAGCCAGCCCTACGTGTGGAACGAAATCACGCGCTACGGCCTGGGTATCGAGGAAAGCCCGGGGGCGGCGGCCGAGACGGTGTCGTGGATCAGCGGCGGCAAGCTGCACCACGGCAAGGCCGGGCCGGTGTGGGAAAAGATCGCCAGGGCGATGGAGCGCTTCTGCAACGTGGACGGGCAGGGCGGGCGCGACGTGCTGCCGCTGGCGCACGACCCGTTGTTCCGCAAGGAAGCCCTGGCGCGCTGGGATGCGCTGTCCCTGCAGGAACGGCTCGATGCGCTGCACCTGAATCGCGAAACGCGCGATCTGCTCAGTCCGCAGCTCAGCATCAACTGCCATAACGAACTGGGGCTGGCCGGGTTTGCCGACATGCTGCGCTGGTGGTCGCTCGGCGATTTCGACATGGGCCGCATGTTCGACAAGCTGGGCCGCTACAAGATACGCGAAGGCATGGGCGAACTGGCAGCCCGGATGCTGGCCGATTGCGGTTGCGACGTGGCGCTGTCCGAGCCGGTGGCCGCGGTGACCCGGCGTGAAGAAGAGCATCAGGTGACCACCGCCAAGGGCGCTACCTATCGTGCCCGTGTCGTCGTCATGGCCGTGCCGCTGAATGTGCTGAAGAGCATTCGGATGACGCCGGAACTGAGCGCCGGCAAGCAGAAGATGGCCGAGGCCGGCCACACCGGGCGCGGCACCAAGTGCTACATCCACATCAAGCAGAAGGTCGGCAACTGGATGGGCATGGCGCCTTACCCCAGCCCGATCACGCTGACGTGGACCGAGCAGCAGCGCGACGACGGCACCTTGCTGGTCTGCTTCGGGCCGCCGGGATTGCTCGACATCACCGACGAAGAGGCGGTGCAAGCAGCGCTGCGCACCCTGTTGCCGAAGGCCGAAGTGCTGGGCGTGACCGGCTACCAGTGGGATGTCGATCCGTATTCGCACGGCACCTGGTGCTGGTATCGCCCCGGACAGCTGACCGGCGGCCTGCCGGAATTGCGCCGGGCCGAAAGCGGGGTGTTCATGGCCGGCTCAGACCAGGCCGAAGGCTGGCGGGGTTTCGTCGATGGCGCGCTGGAGTCGGGCGTCACGGCAGCACGCGACGTGCGGGCGTACCTGAAGGGCCGGGCATGAAGAAGCTGATTTTCCCGCTCATCGCCCTGCTGGCAACCGCCGCCGGCGCTGCCGAGTGCAACCTCGACAAGGGGCAGAAGACCTTCGCCAACAAGTGCGGCATCTGCCATGTCGCGGCGGCTGGCGCGGCGCATACGGTCGGCCCCAATCTGCATGGGGTCTATGGCCGGGAGCCGGGCAAGGCCGAAGGCTTCAGCTATTCCGAAGCCCTGGCCGCGAAGCAGGGCGCCTGGGACGAAGCCCGGCTCGACGCCTTCCTGACTGCGCCGAATACCGCCGTACCCGGTACCGCCATGCCTTTCCAGGGCCTCAAGTCGGCCGTCGAGCGGCAAAACCTGATCTGTTTCCTGCAAACCCTGAAGTGATTTTCAAGGAGTAATTCCATGGTCGCAATGTTTAAAAAAATGGTTCTCGCGGTACTGCTCGGGCTGGCCGCCGTCAGCGCGCAGGCCGGAGACGCCGGGCTCGCCAAGGTGATCGGCGAGCGCCTGGTTGTTCTCGAGAAAGCCTGGGAGAAGGGCGATGCCAAAGCTATTACCACCCAAGTCTGGGGCAGCGATGCCGTCATCCATGGCGAAGGCCAGAAGGCGGTGGTCAATACACCGGAGGGCATCCAGGGCACCATCGAGCACCTGCTGGCGGATACCCGCAAGGTCAAGCTCGATGTGCACACGATTCGCCGCCTCGGGCCGGATGCCGTCCTGACCTGGGTGACCTGGCATGTCACCCCCAAGGCCGAGGACAAGCCGTTCGAGGTTCGTTCGCTGTTCGTGTGGACCAAAGGCAAGGAGGGCTGGCGCATCCGGGCCGACATGTACTCGATGGGGCCGATGTAAATCAGCACCGGATCGACCCGGTGCTGCCGGGCAATCTGATCTGGATCAAGAAAAGTTGCCGATTTTTGATAACGAGCCAAGAGGGGCAATTTCTACACTGCCCCCAACCAGTGAAATTGGTTGCGGCCGGCCGGAGGGCTTGGTCTCTGTTCACCACAAGGAGGTTGAAATGATGAAATTCAAGAAGGTCGGGGCCGCAGCGATCCTCGCTACCGCATTTTCCGCTTCGTTCTCTGTCCAGGCTGCGACGGAAGCCGATGCCGCCAAGCTCGGCAAGGAGCTGACGCCGGTCGGCGCCGAGAAGGGCGCCAACAAGGATGGTTCGATTCCCGCCTGGGCCGGCAATGAGCCGCAGGCTTCCGGCTGGAGTTATGGCAAGAGCCGCGCCGATGCGTGGAAGCACAAGGGCGACAAGCCGCTGTATTCCATCGATGCGAGCAACGTAGACAAGTACGCCGCGCAACTCTCGCCGGGCCAGGTTCAGATGATCAAGCAGAACAAGGGCTACAAGATGGATGTGTATCCATCCCGCCGCACCTGCGCCAATCCGGATTTCGTGGTCGAGAACACCAAGAAGAACGCCACCACCGCCAAGCTGGGCGCCGACGGCTGGAGTTTGAAGGAAGCCAACGTGCCGGGCATTCCGTTCCCGCTGCCGAAGAGCGGTACCGAGGCGATGTGGAACGTCAAGATGAAGTACGCCGGCGTCGGTTTCGAGTTCCCGACCCTGTACACCGCGCTGTCGCCGCGCCCCGGTTCCAGCGAGTGGATCGCTGCCACCTCGACGCAGACCTACTTCTTCCCGTGGGGCAAGAAGGGTTCGGCCCAGTTCTCCAGCATGTCGCCGGTCGAGTACTACACCTACTTCGCCTATAAGTCGCCGACCGCGCTGGCTGGGCAGGCGCTGGCGATTACCGTGTTCACCGACAAGACCAACGAGGTCTTCTACTACTTCCCGGGCCAGCGCCGTGTCCGCCGCATGCCGACCTACGCCTATGACGCACCGCAGATCGGCTTCGAGAACCAGTACACGATGGACGAGCCGCGCATGTTCAACGGCACCATCGAGCGTTTCGACTGGAAGCTGGTCGGCAAGAAGGAGCTGATCGTCGGCTACAACGCCTTCGGCATGTACGACCCGAACGTCAAGTTCAGCGACGTGACCAAGGAAAACGCCGTCGATAGCGCCCACCGCCGTTACGAGTTGCATCGGGTCTGGGTGGTCGAGGCCACCGTCAAGTCGGGCGTCCGCCACGTGGCGCCGAAGCGCACCTTCTACATCGACGAGGACAGCTGGGCCATCGTCGTCGCCGAGGACTACGACGCCCAGGGCAAGCTGTGGAAGCTGCGCGAAGGCTTCGTGATCCCGGTCTATGAAACGGGCAGCTGCGACAACCCGGCCTTCGTCCAGTACAACCTGATCGACAACCGCTACCTGGTCGACCAGAGCTCGCTGGGCGGCGGCAAGGACATGAAGTGGTTTGTCGAAGCCAACGAACCGAAGCTGAAGGAAGGCTTCTACACGTCGGACAACCTGCGCGCCATCAGCGAGCGCTGATCGGTCGGAACGGACACGGAGGGTAAAACACCATGCACAAGGTATTCAAGAAAACCGTTCTGGGCGCACTGATCGGCTACGTGGGGGCGGCCTCCGCCTTCACCTTTGAGACGGGCAGCATTTCCGGCAGTTTCGACTCGACCATTTCGCTGGGCACGGGTATCCGTACCCAGGGGCCGTCCAGCGATCTGGTCGTTGCCGGTGCCAGCGGCAACGGCGCGCCGACCGGCAACACGACCTACCAGGGCGTCGGCGACCAGGGCAACATCAACTACAAGAAAGGCGACGCTTTCACGACCTATCTGAAGGGGACGCACGAGTTGCTGCTGAGCATGCCGGACGACTGGAAGTTCATGGGCCGCTTCAGCTGGCTGCGTGACTTCACGGCCACCAAAACGACCGGCTACGTCAGCGCGGCGACCGGCCCGAACGGCTACGCCGCCTCGCTGTCCGACGACGCCAAGGATGATCTGGAATTCAAGACCCGCCTGCTCGATTTGTGGGTGAGTAAGGAATTCTCGATCGGCGAGCAACGCGCCCGTGTCCGGGCTGGTAACCAGGTGATCAGCTGGGGCGAAAGCCTCTTCCTGCCGGGCGGCATCAACCAGACCAACGCCATGGACATCATGCGTCTGTCGCAGCCGGGTACACAGTTGAAGGAAGTCTTCCTGCCGGCGCCCATCGTCAGCTTCGCCACCGGCCTGGGCCACGGGGTGAATCTGGAGGCCTACTACCAGGCCGCCTGGAACGCCAACTACTTCCCGCCGACCGGCAGCTACTGGTCGCAGGTGAACGGTCTGGGCGTCGGCGACAGCACCTACGGCATGAATCGTGTCAAGGCCAAGGATTCCGGCCAGTACGGCGCGGCCCTGCGCTGGCAGCCCTCGGGCACCCAGCTGAACCTCGGTTTCTACGCCATGGCCTACCACGACAAGGCGCCGCAGTTGTTCATCGACCCGAACATTGCCGGCAACCTGCAGTGGCAATACGCCGAGGATCGCCGCATGTACGGCATTTCGGCCAACATGCCAGTGGGCGACTGGGCGATTGGTACGGAGTTGTCCTACCGGCCGAAGGACGCAGTTTCCCTGAATCCCGCGCTGGGCTGCGCATCGAATGGCGGCAAGTGCTGGGTGGACGAGCAGAAGTACCAGTGGCACGTCACCGGCTTGCTGAGCATGACGCCGGGTGACTACGGCGGCATCCTGAAGGCGCTGGGCAATGCCTCGACGGCAACCCTGATGATCGAAGGCGTGGCTACCTACTATCCGAAGCTGAAGAAGTTCTACGGCAACGATCCGGTTGGCGCTGGCGTCTGGGCCTGGGGCCAGGAGTTCAATACCAGCAACAGCGCGGAAGCCGTGGGCGACAAGCTGTCCTGGGGCTACAACCTGGACTTCAGCTGGACCTACGACGGCAACCTGATTCCGGGTTGGCAGGTCACGCCGGAGATCTACTACTTCCAGGCGGTCAGCGGCCGCACACCGAACTCGTCGGCGCTGTTCATGGAGGGGGCGAAGTCGGCCAACTTCATCGTCAGCTTCACGCAGAACCCGGCCAAGTGGCAGGCCGGCGTGAACTACGCCAAGTTCTGGGGCGGCTCGCGCGTCTATGACCAGCCGTACAAGGATCGCGATTTCTTCGGTGTCTACGTGTCGCGTAATTTCTAAGCCCGTCTAACCGTCATTCCCGCGAAAGCGGGAATCCAGAGATGCACTGCAAGCGTGCAAGGAGCACTTCTGGATTCCCGCCTGCGCGGGAATGACAACCATAAACCATAAGAACAAATTCTCTCCCGCAGGACAGCCCATCATGCTCAACCTTTTCAGCGTCGACGATGTCGACAAATACCTGACCCGTGCTTTAACCGGTCTGGAAAATTTCTGCTTCAAATACCGCACGCCCTTCCTGATCTGGCTGGCCATCTTTACCGCTGTGATGGGCTACTTCGCGCTGCAGTTGCGCATGGAAGCCGGTTTCGAAAAGCAGATGCCGACCGGCCACGAATACATCGAAACCTTCCACCAGTACCGCAACGACGTGCTCGGCGCCAACCGCCTGAACGTCGTGGTCAAGGCGAAGAAAGACACCATCTGGACGCAGGCTGGCCTGAAGCGCCTGTACGACGTGACGCAGGCGGTGATCTACCTGCCCGGCGTTGACCGTCTGGGCGTGCAATCGCTGTGGACGCCGAACAGCTTCGTCAATGAAATCACCGAGGAAGGCTTCCGGGCCGACCCGCTGATTTCCGGCACCGTCACGCCGGAACAACTGAATTCCGAGATCATCGCCGGCATCCAGCGCTCGGCCAGCCAGGGCGGCTTCGTCGGCACGCTGGTCTCGCGCGATCAGACCAGCGCGATGATCGTCGCCGAACTGGCCGAGGTGGACAAGGACGGCAACAAGATCGACTACGTGGCCTACAACGACAAGCTGGAAGGCCTGCGCAAACAGTTCGAGGACGCCGATTTCGAGATCCAGATCATCGGTTTCGCCAAGCAGATCGGCGACATTGCCGACGGCGCTTCCTCTGTCCTCGAATTTTGCGCCGTGGCGCTGCTCCTCACCGCTGCCGCCGTGTATTGGTACTGCCATTCGCTGCGCTTCACCATCCTGCCCATCGTCTGCTCCTTTACCTCGCTGGTCTGGCAGTTCGGCGCGCTGCGCCTGCTCGGCTTCGGCCTCGACCCGCTGGCCGTGCTGGTGCCTTTCCTGGTCTTCGCCATCGGCGTCTCGCACGGCGTGCAGCAGATCAATTTCATCGTGCGCGAACTGGCGCACGGCAAGACCACCGAACAGGCCGCCCGCGCCAGCTTCTCCGGCCTGCTCATTCCGGGCGTGCTGGCGCTGGTTACCGCCTTCGTCTCCTTCATCACGCTGATCCTGATCCCCATCCCGATGGTGCGCGAACTGGCCATCACCGCCTCGCTCGGCGTCTTCTTCAAGATCACGACCAATCTGGCGATGCTGCCGATTGCCGCCTCGTACTTCACCTTCACCAAGGAATACGCCGACAAGGCGATGATGAAGCGCGACAAGCGGGCTCGCTGGCTGCGCGCCCTGGCGCGGGTCGCCGAGCCGCGCAATGCGCTCGTCGTGATTGCCCTGACCACTGCCGTCTTCGCGGTTTCTGTGTGGCAGAGCAGCGACCGCGTCATCGGCACCTTGCAGCCCGGTGCGCCGGAACTGCGTCCCGAAGCGCGCTTCAACCGCGATGCGGTGGCGATTGCCGAAGCCTACGACACTGGCCTCGACTGGCTGACCGTGGTCTTCGAGACGGCGCCGGAGTCCTGCGAGAACGTCGCCATCGGCCTTTACCAGGATCAGTTCGTCTGGCACATGCAGAACACCGAGGGCGTGCTGTCGGCCATCTCCTTCTCCGGCCAGTTGCGCACCTATAACGAGGGCTACAACGAAGGCAACCCGAAGATGAACGCCATTCCCATCGATCCGGGCAACTACGCGGCGCTCGCCACCGAGATCGGCCGGATGCGCGGCTACATGCGCAAGGATTGCAGCATGACGGCGGTGCACCTCTTCCTCAACGACCACAAGGCGACGACCATCAACCGCGTCATCGACAAGGTCAAGGCCTTCCGCGCCGAGAACAAGCTCGACGGCGTCACCATCCGCCTGGCTTCCGGCAACGCCGGCGTGCTGGCCGCGGTCAACGACGAGGTCGAGAAGAGCGAAATGCCGATGATGATGTACGTCTATGCCGCCATCGTCTTCCTGGTCGCCATGGTCTATCGCGACTTCCGCGCGGTTTTGGCCTGTTGTTTGCCGTTGACCGTCGGCACCTTCATCGGCTACTGGTTCATGAAGGAACTGGAGATCGGCCTCACCGTCGCCACGCTGCCGGTCATGGTGCTCGCCGTCGGCATCGGCGTCGATTACGCCTTCTACATCTACAACCGCCTGCAGCTGCACCTGTCGCAGGGCGAGAACATCGTCAAGGCGCTCGAGCATTCGATCCTCGAAGTCGGCACGGCGACCATCTTCACCGCCATCACGCTGGCCATCGGCGTCGCCACCTGGGCCTTCTCCGATCTCAAGTTCCAGGCCGACATGGGCAAGTTGCTCGCCTTCATGTTCATGGTCAACATGGTGATGGCCATGACCGCGCTGCCGGCCTTCGCGGTCTGGCTGGAAAAACTCTTCCCGCGCAAGACGCCGGTTCGCGCGCCGGGCATCCTCAATCACTGAGCGGAGACACGATCATGCAACTGAATACGATGACCCGCCGCACCGCCGCCCTGGCTTCGTTCCTGCTGCTCGGCGGCACCGCCCTGGCCCAGGCACCGGCCGCCCCGGCACCGCTGCAGGCTCAGCCCGCCAAGCAGAGCGCCGCCGCGACGCTGGCCCCGATCCAGGGCGCCGCCCATGCCGGCCAGCGCCTGGTCACCGTCGGCGACTACGGCACCATCCTGCTTTCCGACGACGCCGGCAAGACCTTCCGCCAGGCTTCATCCGTCCCGGTCTCCTCGACGCTGACCGCCGTCCATTTCGCCGACGACAAGCACGGCTGGGCGGTCGGGCAGTGGGGCGCCATCCTGCACACCGCCGACGGTGGCGAGAACTGGAGCATCCAGCGCCTGGAAACCCAGGAAGACCGGCCGCTGTTCTCGGTGCATTTCAGCAATGCCCGGGAAGGTCTGGCCGTCGGCCTGTGGTCGCTGGTGCTGCGCACGCAGGACGGCGGCAAGACGTGGACGCCGGTCGACCTGCCGGCCCCGCCGGAGGGCGGCAAGGCCGACCGCAACCTGTTCCGGATCTTCGCTTCGGCCAAGGGCGAGCTGTTTGTCGCCGCCGAGCGCGGCATGGTCTTGCGCAGCACCGACCATGGGCAAAGCTGGCAATACCTGAATACCGGCTACAAGGGCTCGCTGTGGACCGGTGTCGCGCTCAAGGACGGCACGCTGCTGGTCGGCGGTCTGCGCGGCACGATCTATCGCAGCAAGGACGACGGCCATAGCTGGCAGCCGGTGGTCAGCGGCAGCAAGAGCTCGGTGACCGATCTGGTCGAGGGCGGCGGCCATGTTTTCGGGACCAGCCTGGACGGCGTGCTGCTCGACAGCACCGACGGTGGCGCCAGCTTCACCTGGAAGCAGCGCGACGACCGCCTGTCGCTGACCGCCGCGCTGTGGGCCGGGCAGGGCCTGGTCCGCTTCTCGCGGCACGGCGTGATCACCGACGGGCAGGGCTTGTAAACCAGGCAACACGAACAATCAAACAGGAGACGACATGCAAACTCTTTCCATGCTGATCGACGGCCAGGCCGTCCAGGCGGCCACCACTTTCCCCGTCATCAACCCGGCTACCGGCGAGGCGTTTGCCCAGGCTCAGGCTGGCAATGCCAGCCACGTCGATGCGGCGGTCAAGGCTGCACAGGCCGCTTTCTCGGCCTGGAGCCGCAAGCCGGATGCCGAGCGCAAAGCGCTGATGCACGCGCTGGGGGCGGCGCTCGAAGCCAACATGCCGGAACTGATGCGCCTGGTCACGCTGGAAACCGGCAAGCCGCAGGGCGGCCTGAACGGTGTCGGGGCGGGCATGGAAGTCGGCGGTTCGATCGCCTGGACGCACGTCACCGCCGATCTGGAATTGCCGGTCGAAGTCATTCAGGACAACGCCGAGGCGCGTGTCGAGGTGCATCGCAAGCCGCTCGGCGTGGTCGGCTCAATCACGCCGTGGAACTGGCCGCTGATGATTGCCATCTGGCACGTTATTCCGGCCTTGCGCGCCGGTAATACCGTGGTGCTCAAGCCGTCGGAAATGACGCCGGTGGCCACCGCCCGCTTTGCCGAACTGGCCAATGCCATCCTGCCGCCGGGCGTGCTCAACTTCGTGACCGGCGCCGCCGGTTCCGATGTCGGCCCGGCCATGACCAGCCACCCGGGCATCGCCAAGATCGTGTTCACCGGCTCGACGGCGACCGGCCGGCGCATCATGGCCAATGCCTCGGGCAACCTGAAGCGCCTGACGCTGGAGCTGGGCGGCAACGACGCCGGTATCGTGCTGCCCGATGTCGACGTCAAGGCCATCGCGCCCAAGCTGTTCGGCGTTACTTTCCACAACAACGGCCAGACCTGCGCCTGTCTGAAGCGCCTGTACGTCCATGACAGCATCTACGACGAGCTGTGCGCGGAACTGGTCAACCTGGCCCGCAATGCCGTGGTCGGCGACGGCATGAATCCGGACACCCAGCTCGGCCCGATCCAGAACGCCATGCAACTGGCCAAGGTCGAGGAACTGGCCGAGGATGCCCGCGCCCACGGCGCTCGCTTCCTGTGCGGCGGCAAGCGCAAGGCCGGCCCCGGCTACTTCTACGAGCCGACCATCGTCGCCGACATCGCCGACGGCGTGCGCCTGGTCGATGAGGAGCCGTTCGGCCCCATCCTGCCGGTGATCCGCTACAGCGACATCGACGAGGTCATTGCCCGCGCCAACAACAGCCCGAATGGCCTGGGCGGCTCGGTGTGGTCGAGCGATCCGGCCAAGGCCGCCGCGCTGGCCATGCGCCTGGAGTGCGGCACGGCCTGGGTCAACGAGCATGGCGCCATCCAGCCCGATGCGCCGTTCGGCGGCGTCAAGCAATCCGGCATCGGCGTCGAGTTCGGCCAGCATGGCCTGGCCGAATACACGTCGATGCAGACCCTCAAAATCATGAAGGCTTGATTCGTCGCCCGATTTCTGTCGTCATCTCTCCTCTGCGGAGTTTCCGGTCGCCGTGGGCGGCCGGTTTTTTTGGTGCCCGAGCCATGAACGAATTTGAGATACCGACCCGGATCGAATCCGCGCGACTGATCCTGCGCCAGTTTCGCGAGGAGGATTGGCGCGGCATGCATGCCCATTACAGCGACCCCGGTTGCACGCGTTACACGCTCGGGCGGGTGCTGGGCGAAGGCGAAAGCTGGCGCCTGACGGCTACCCTGGCCGGGCACTGGCTGTTGCGCGGCTACGGGCCGTATGCGCTGGAGGAAAAGGCGAGCGGCGCGCTGGTCGGTGCCGCCGGCCTGTGGTTTCCCGCCGATTTTCCCGAGCGCGAGATCAAGTGGGCCGTGCTGCCGGCATGCCAGGGGCAGGGCTATGCCAGCGAGGCGGCGCGGGCGGTGCAGGACATGGCGTCCCGCGTCTATCCCGGCCAGCCGCCGATCAGTTTCATCCACCGCGACAACGCGGCCTCGATCCGCGTCGCGCTGGCCGTGGGCGCCAGGCTGGAAAACGAGGTCGATTTCCGCGGCGGCCGCTTCCAGATTTACCGCCATCCGGGCACACGAAAAAAAGCGTAAAAAATTTCGAAGAGTTGTTGACTCACTAATATAGTAGTGATTTAATTTGATCACTAATATGTTAATAAATGTGGATTGAATCCACACTCTTCGAGGAGATGTCGAATGAACTATCGTCACTTTGTCTTGCTTGGCGCCATGGCTGCTTCCGTTCCGGCTCTGGCTCAAGAAGTTACCTTCAAGATCGCCCATTTCCTGCCGTCGGCCGCGCCGACCCAGCAGAAGGTGCTGCAGCCGTGGTGCGACGAGATGGGCAAGCTGTCGAACGGCCGCATCAAGTGCCAGTTCTACCCGGCCATGCAGCTGGGCGGCACGCCGGCCCAGTTGGCCGATCAGGTCAAGAACGGCGTCGCCGACGTGGTGTGGACCGGCCCCGGCTACTCGGCCGGCCGCTTCCCGGCCATCGAGGCCTTCGAACTGCCGTTCATGGTCAAGGACGCGACCTCCAGCTCCAAGGCGCTGTGGAAGTATTACCAACAGAACGCCCTGCAGGAATTCGCCGCCTACAAGGTGCTGGCTTTCCACACCGATGGCGGCCAGGCCGTGCACACCGCCGGCAAGCAGATCGCCGGCCTGACCGGTTTTTCCGGCCTCAAGCTGCGCACCTCGACCCGTGTCGGCGCCAAGACCCTGGCGGCGCTGGGCGGCCAGCCCGTCGCCATGCCGCCGGCGCAGGTCACCGAGGCCATTTCCAAGGGCGTCGTCGATGGTTCGCTCGGTGCCTGGGAGCTGGTCTATCCGACCAAGCTGTCCGAAGTCACCAAGTTCCACCTGCAGCCGGATAACGGCGTGGCCTATCCGACCGCCACCGTGCTGACCGTGCTGATGAACAAGCAGAAGTACGACGGCTTGCCGGCCGACCTGAAGGCCATCGTCGACAAGACCACCGGCGAAGTGATGGTCGGCAAGTTCGGCGCCATGTTCGACGAGGTCGCTGCCGATACCAAGAAGCGCATCGCCGCCCAGGGCAACAAGATCACCACGCTGAGCGCCACCCAGGTGACGGCCATGAAGCAGGCCACCGCCAGCGTCGAGGAAGAATGGGCCAAGCAGGTCGGCGAGAAGGGCCTGGACGGCAAGAAGCTGATTGCCGCCGCCCGCGAACTGACCGGCACCAACAAGTAAAACAAGGATCGAGGAGAACAGCATGCAAGATCCGATGGGTATGCCCCATGATCTGGTGGAGCACGACAAGGTCGAGCACTACCTGATCATGGCCGGCAAGACGATGGCGATTTCCGGCGGCGTGCTGTTCATCGCCCTGATCGTCATGTCGCTGGTATCTATCGTCGGCCGCAAGCTGGGCTTCGGCTCGGTGAACGGCGACATCGAACTGATGCAGGCCGGCACGGCCGTCGCGGCGACGGCCTTCCTGCCGTACTGCACCCTGCTCGGCGAGCACATCAAGGTGGATTTCTTCACCGAGAACATGCGTGATTCGCTGAAGCGCCCGATCGACGGCATCGCCGAAGTCCTGTTCGCCGTGGTGTCTGCGCTGCTGGTGTGGCGCACCATCCTGTCGGCGATCGCCACCCATGAATCGCAGGAAGTGACGACGCTGGTCTCGCTGCCGCTGTGGATTCCGACGGCCCTGCTCGTGCCCGGGCTGTTCCTGATGATGATTTGCGCGATGTACCGGGCCTATGCCCATTTTCATCCGACCAAGAATATTCCGGGGAGCAAGTAAATGAGCGGTACCTCCATAGGCTTGATCGGTTTCGGCTGCCTGCTGGCGATGCTGGCCGTTCGCGTGCATATCACGATGGCCATGTTCATCACCGGCGCCGGCATCTACCTGGTCATGAATGCCGGCGAGACGTCCGGCCTGCTGTACACCCTGAACAACCTGGTCTACGCCCGGGTTTCCAACTACGACCTGGCGGTCATTCCGCTGTTCATCCTGATGGGGCAGTTCGCCACGCATGGCGGCCTGTCCAAGGCGCTGTTCAAGGCAGCCGGCTCGCTGATCGGCCACTGGCGCGGCGGCCTGGCGATGGCCGCAACGGCGGCCTGCGCGGCGTTCGGCGCCATCTGCGGCTCGTCGCTGGCCACCGCCGCGACGATGGGGCAGGTCGCGCTGCCGGAACTCAAGGCCAACGGCTATTCCGGCAAGCTGTCCACCGCCACGCTGGCCGCGTCCGGCACGCTGGGCATCCTGATCCCGCCGTCCGTGCCGCTGGTCATCTACGCCGTGCTGACCCAGGAATCGATCGGCAAGCTGTTCGTCGCCGCCGTCGTTCCCGGCATCATCGCCGCGCTGGGCTACCTGATCGTCATCGCCATCCAGGTTCGCCGCGACCCGAAGGCCGGTCCGGCCGGCGCCAAGGTGCCGTTCGGCGACATGATCAAGGCGCAGATCAACATCATCCCGGTGCTGCTCGTGTTCATGGTGGTCATCGTTGGCATCTATGACGGCTGGGCCAACCCGACCGAAGCCGCTTCGATCGGCGCGGCGGCCTGCGGCATCATCGCCGCAGTGTCCGGCGGCATGCGCACCAAGGACTTCCTGCAGAGCGTCTATGGCACGGCCCACGCCACGGGCATGATCTTCATGGTGCTGATCGGCGCCGACCTGCTGAACTCCAGCCTGGCCCTGTCGCAAATGCCGACCGAGCTGGCCCTGTGGGTGCAGAACAGCGGCCTGCCGGCGCTGGTCGTGCTGTTCTCCATCCTGGTCATCTACATCCTGCTCGGCTGCGTGATGGATTCGCTGGCCATGATCCTCTTGACCATTCCCATTTTCTATCCGATGGTCATGGGCTTGGATTTCTTCGGCATGGCCGTCGAAGACAAGTCGATCTGGTTCGGCATCCTGGCCCTGATGGTCGTCGAAATCGGCCTGGTTCATCCGCCGGTCGGCATGAACCTGTACGTCATCAACAAGATCGCCAAGGATGTGCCGATGAAGGATACCGCCTGGGGTGTGATGCCTTTCCTGGCCTCGGACTTCATCCGCATCGTCGCCCTCGTTTTCTTCCCTGTCCTGTGTCTCGGCCTGGTGCATTACCTCGGTTGAGCGGAGTCTAGAAGCATGATCAAACAGCAAGTGTGCGGCACGGTGTACGGCGTCATCCTCAATGACACCGTCTCCGTCCAGAAAATCGGTTCGCTGGAGGAGGCGCCGTACAAGGGCGCGCCGAAGGCCCCGGTGCTCTATCTCAAGCCGGCCAACACCCGCGTCGGTTGCGGCTCGGTCGTCAGCCTGCCGGCCGGTGCGGACAGCGTCGAAGTCGCCGCCACCATCGGCCTGGTCATGGGCCGCGCCGCCGGCCGCCTGGCTGCCGACAATGCGCTGGAATCGGTCGCCGGCGTCGTGCTGGCCGCCGACCTGAGCCTGCCGCACACCAGCTATTACCGTCCGGCCATCCGCGAGAAGTGCTTCGACGGTGCGCTGCCGATTTCGTCGGTCAAGCCGCTGGCCGATCTGTCCAGGCTGGCGCTGACGACGGAAATCGACGGCCAGGTAGTCGACACCCGTTCGCTGAACGACCTGATCCGTTCCCCGGCCAGGCTGCTCGCCGACGTCACCGAGTGGATGACGCTCAGCCAGGGCGATGTGCTGCTCGTCGGCGTGCGCTACATGGCGCCGCAGGCCAAGGCCGGCAGTTCCGTCCGCATCAGCGCCGAAGGCCTCGGCAGCCTGACTTTCACCATCGCCCAAGGAGTCGCCGCATGAAGCACGGTCGTATCAGTTACAACGGCGCCGTCCATCAGGTGACGCAAGCCGCCGACGGTCGCGTCCAGCTGGCCGATGGCCGCCGCGTGAACGAAGGCGATTTCCAGTGGCTGCCGCCGGTCGAGGTCGGCACCGTCTTCGCGCTCGGCCTGAACTACGCCGACCACGCCAAGGAACTGGCCTTCAAGGCGCCGGAAGTGCCGCTCGTCTTCCTCAAGGGGCCGAACGCCATCACCGGTCACAAGGCCGATACGCGCCGTCCGGCTGACGCCACCTACATGCACTACGAGTGCGAGCTGGCCGTCGTCATCGGCAAGACCGGCAAGAACGTCAAGAAGGCCGACGCCATGGACATCGTCGCCGGCTACACGGTGGCCAACGACTACGCCATCCGCGACTACCTCGAGAACTATTACCGCCCCAACCTGCGCGTCAAGAACCGCGACGCCTGCACGCCGCTCGGCCCCTGGCTGGTCGATGCCGCCGACGTGCCGAACCCGATGGCGCTGAAGCTGACAACGCGGGTCAACGGCAAGACGACGCAGGAAGGCACCACGGCCGACATGATCTTCGACATCCCGACCCTGATCGAATACCTGTCGTCCTTTATGACCCTGAACCCGGGCGACGTGATCCTGACCGGTACGCCGGAAGGCCTGGCTGACGTGAAGCCGGGCGATGTCGTCGAAACCGAGGTCGAAGGCGTGTGTTGCCTGGTCAACACCATCGTCGACGACCAGACTTACTTCGCCAATTAAGGAGGCGCTGATCCATTCGGAATTGTCATTCCCGCGGAGGCGGGAATCCAGCGAAGGCAAGCAACTGGATCCCCGCCTCCGCGGGGATGACGAACCATTCAGCACTTTCTTAGTTTCGCCCACCAAAGACTAAAAGCGAGGACAGCATGATCAAGCACATCATCAACGGCCAGAAGGTCGACAGCAGGGAAACCTTCCAGACCATCAACCCGGCCACCGGCGAAGTGATCGCCGAAGTCGCCAGCGGCGGTGCGGAGGAGGTGAACGCCGCCGTCGCCGCCGCCAAGGCTGCCTTCCCGGGCTGGGCGGCGACGCCAGTCAAGGAACGCGCCCGCCTGGTGCGCCGCTTGGGCGAGCTGATCGCCGCCAACGTCGAGCCGATCGCCGACATGGAGACCGCCGATACCGGCCAGGTCACCTACCAGACCAAGAAGGTGCTGGTGCCGCGCGCCTCCGACAACTTCAACTACTTCGCCGAGCTGATCCAGCACATGCACGGCGAAACCTACGATTCCGACACCGGCCACCTGAACTACACGCTGTGGCAGCCGGTCGGCGTCTGCGCGCTGATCTCGCCGTGGAACGTGCCGTTCATGACCGCCACCTGGAAGACCGCGCCCTGCCTGGCCTTCGGCAACACGGCCGTGATGAAGATGTCCGAGCTGTCGCCGCTGACCGCCAACCGCCTCGGCGAACTGGCCCTCGAAGCCGGCATTCCGCCAGGCGTCTTCAACGTCGTGCAGGGCTTTGGCGACAAGGCCGGCGAGCCGCTCGTCTCGCATCCGGATGTCCGCTCCATCTCCTTCACC
The DNA here is from genome assembly GCA_964507585.1 of uncultured Dechloromonas sp. Taxonomy (GTDB): domain Bacteria; phylum Pseudomonadota; class Gammaproteobacteria; order Burkholderiales; family Rhodocyclaceae; genus Azonexus. Next base: position 12,862 of record CAZDRS010000001.1, on the reverse strand, counting down.
GGCTCGACGGCGACCGGCAACCGCATCGTCAAGTCGGCGGGCCTGAAGAAATTCTCGATGGAACTGGGCGGCAAGTCGCCGTTCATCATCTTCGACGACGCCGACTACGAACGCGCCCTCGACGCCGCCATCTTCATGATCTTCTCGAACAACGGCGAGCGCTGCACTGCCGGCTCGCGGATCATCGTGCAGGCCGGCATCTACGACAAGTTCGTCGCCGATTTCGCCGCCCGTGCCGCCAAGATCAAGGTCGGCGACCCGATGGACCCGAGCACCATCATCGGCCCGATGATCTCCAAGGGCCATCAGGACAAGGTCAATTACTACATCGAACTCGGCAAGCAGGAAGGCGCCGAAGTCGTCTTTGGCGGCGGTCAACCGGAAATTCCGGCCAAATTCAAAAACGGCTTCTGGGTGCAGCCGACCGTCTTCGCCAATGTCGACAACAAGATGCGCATCGCCCAGGAAGAAATCTTCGGCCCGGTGCCGTGCATCATCCGCTTCAAGACCGAAGAGGAAGCCATCGCCATCGCCAACGACACCATCTACGGCCTGTCGTCCTACCTGTGGACCAACAACACCGGCCGAGCCATCCGCCTGGCCAAGGCCATCGAGTCGGGCATGACCTTCGTCAACAGCCAGAACGTCCGCGACCTGCGCCAACCCTTCGGCGGCAGCAAGGCTTCCGGCACCGGCCGCGAAGGCAACCACTACAGCTACGAGGTGTTCTGCGAAGCCAAGAACATCGCCGTGTCGTACGGCAGCCACCATATTCCGCGCTGGGGCGTTTGATTGGGCGGATGGAAAAGCGTAAACGCGGATTTTTGGATGACGCGGATGAGCGCGGATAAGGGTAATGCAAGCAGCCGGTGCGTCTTAGGTTTTGATCCGCGTCCATCAGTGAAATCCGCAGCATCCGCGTCAACGATTTAGAAGAATTGAAGGAGACATCAATGGGCAAACTCGCACTCGCCGCCAAGATCACCCACGTTCCGTCGATGTACCTGTCGGAGCAGGACGGGCCGCACAAGGGCTGCCGTCAGGCCGCCATCGACGGCCACAAGGAAATCGCCCGCCGCATGCGTGAGTTGAACGTCGACACCATCGTCGTCTTCGACACGCACTGGCTGGTCAATTCCGGCTACCACATCAATTGCGCGCCGTCGTGGGAGGGCATCTACACCTCCAACGAGCTGCCGCACTTCATCAAGAACATGCCTTTCGCCTACGAAGGCAGCCCGGCCCTCGGCCATGCCATCGCCGAAACGGCGACCGCCGCCGGCGTGCATACCCGTGCCCACGACGCGACCAGCCTGGCGCTGGAGTACGGCACGCTGGTGCCGATGCGCTACATGAACGAGGACAAGCGCTTCAAGGTCGTTTCTGTCTCCGCGCTGTGCACCGTGCATAACCTGGCCGATTCCATCGCGCTGGGCCGCGCCGTGCGCAAGGCCATCGAGGAAAAGTTCGACGGCACCGTCGCCGTGCTGGCGTCCGGCTCGCTGTCGCACCGCTTCGCGCAGAACGGCGTGTCCGACCAGTTCCTGCACAAGGTCTGGGACCCGTTCCTGGAAACCGTCGATCACCACGTCGTCGACCTGTGGCAGAAGGGCGACTGGAAGACCTTCTGCGGCATGCTGCCCGAGTACGCGGTGAAGTGCCATGGCGAAGGGATGATGCACGACACGGCGATGCTGCTCGGCGTGCTCGGCGCCGAGGACTACCAGGGCAAGGCGGAGGTGGTCACGCCGTATTTCGGTTCGTCCGGCACCGGCCAGATCAACGTCGTTTTTCCCGTTTAAAAGAGCTTGAGAAAGATGCCCCAGGCTTCCCTTCGTCATTCCCGCGAAAGCGGGAATCCAGAGATGCACCAAGGGCCGTGCCCGCTGCCCTGGATTCCCGCTTGCGCGGGAATGACGGTGGGGGGTGGCGGGGCTTTCAGGAAAGCCGTTACGTCACCTTGACAGAGAAACCTTCAAAACAATCTACAGGAGACAGATTCATGGGTGAAATCGTCATGGCCATCAAGTGCACGCACGTGCCGTCGATGCTTATTTCCGAACAGCCGGGCCCGGCCCACGGCTGCCGCCAGGCCGCCATCGACGCCGAGCGCGAACTCGGCCGTCGGGCCGTCGAACTGGGCGTCGACACCTTCATCGTGTTCGACACGCACTGGCTGGTCAACGCCGGCTACCACATCAACAACAACGCGGTGCACAAGGGCAACTACACCAGCCACGAGTTCCCGCACTTCATCCAGGATTTGCCCTACGAATTCCCGGGCAACCCGGAACTGGGCGACCTGATCGCCGAGGAAGCCACGGCCATGGGCGTCAAGACGCGCGCCCACCGGGTGCCGTCGCTCGACCTCGAATACGGCACCATCCTGCCCATGCGCTACATGAACCCGGAAGGCAAGATCCGGGTCGTGTCGATTGCCGGCTGGAGCACCTTCGGTTCGCTGGAAGAGTCGCGCATCCTCGGCGAGGCGCTGGCCAAGGCCGTCGCCCGCAGCAACTGCAAGGTAGCCATCGTCGCCAGCGGCTCGATGTCGCACCAGATCTGGGAAAACCGCCTGGTCGAGCAGGGCTTCAACACCATCAGCCGCGAATTCAACAAGCAGGTCGACCTGCGCGCCCTGCAACTGTGGGAGGGCGGCGAGTGGGCCACCTTCCTGCGCATGCTGCCCGAGTACGCCCAGTACTGCACCGGCGAAGGCAAGATGCACGACACCGCCATGCTGTTCGGCGCCATCGGCTGGGACAAGTACGAAGGCAAGGCCGAAATCGTCTGCCCGTACTTCGAAAGCTCGGGCACCGGCCAGGTCGTCGTCAATCTGCCGGTTGCCGGCATCCCGCCAGCGGCGCGCGGCATCGGCGCCGGCATGCCGGTTTCCTGAAACAACAATAACGCCAAGGAGCTAGGAATGCCCCATCTGACTTACGAAATCACCGACAACCTCGATACGGCGGAAGCCGATATCCAGGGCCTGTTGAAGAAGTCCAACCAGGTGCTGATCGACCAGGGTGGGGTATTCCCGACCGGGGGCATCCGCTCCCGCGTCGTCTGGCTCAAGGACTACTGCGTGGCGGACGGCAGCCAGCCGACCGACGCCTTCGTGCATGCCACGCTGAAGATCGGCGCCGGCCGTTCGGAGGAAGCGAAGAAGAAAACCGGCGACGAACTGTTCGCCATGCTGAGCGCGCATTTCGCCGCCTTCTTCGAACGCCACGGCCTGGCGCTGTCGATGGAGATCGCCGAATTCAGCGAAGCCGGCACCTGGAAGAAGAACAACATCCATCCCCGCTACAAGAAGAACTGACAGAGGAGATTCACCATGCTCAACCAAGACATCATCCAGGCCGCCGCCCGCCGCCTGCACGAGGCCGAGAAGGCCCGCCAGCCGGTGCGCCAGATTTCGCTCGACCACCCGGAAATCACCATCCCCGACGCCTACGCCATCCAGAAGGCCTGGGTGCAGATGAAGCTGGCCGAGGGCCAGAAGATCGTCGGCCACAAGATCGGCCTGACCTCGCGCGCCATGCAGATGTCGTCGCAGATCAACGAGCCGGACTTCGGCACGCTGCTCGACGAGATGGTCTACAAGGACGCCGCCGAGATCCCGGTCGAACGCTTCATCGACCCGATGGTCGAGGTCGAGCTGGCCTTCATCCTGAAGGATCGACTGGAGGGCGAGAACGTCACCATCTTCGACGTGCTGTCGGCCACCGACTACGTGACGCCGGCCGTCGAGATCATCGATGCCCGCTGCCACCGCGTCGATCCGGAAACCAAGCGGCCGCGCAAGGTCATGGACACCATCTCGGACAACGCCGCCAACGTCGGCATCATCCTCGGCGGCCGCCCGATCAAGCCGCTGGACATCGACCTGCGCTGGGCCGCCGCGCTGCTCTACAAGAACGGCATCATCGAGGAAACCGGCGTCGCCGCCGGCGTGCTGAACCACCCGGCCAACGGCATCTCGTGGCTGGCCAAGAAATTCGCGCCGCACGGCGTGGCGCTGGAGCCGGGGCAGATCATCCTGGCCGGTTCCTTCACCCGCCCGGTCAAGGTTGTTGCAGGCGACACCATCCATGTCGATTACGGCCCGCTCGGCAACATCAGCGCCCGCTTCGTATGAGATCGGCCATGCCGTCATTCCCGCGCAGGCGGGAATCCAGATTGTTGGTTTTTCTGGACTCCCGCCTGCGCGGGAGTGACGAAATTTGTAGTTTTTACTGAAAAAGTGAGTCCGTCGTGGAAATGCCCCTCAACCAATTCAAGCGCGCCCTGGCCGCCGGTGAAACCCAGGTCGGCCTCTTTCTCGGCCTGGCCAACGCCTATGCCGCCGAAGTGGTCGCCACGGCCTGTTTCGACTGGCTGCTGATCGACGGCGAGCACGGCCCCAACGACCTGCGCTCGATCATCGAACAACTGCAGGTGCTCGGCCAGTACCCGGTGCGGCCGGTGGTGCGTACCGTCGACCACGACGTCGCCCGCATCAAGCAACTGCTCGATGGCGGCGCCCAGACGCTGATGGTGCCGATGGTCGAAACCGCCGCCGAGGCCGAATCGCTGGTTCGCGCCATGCGCTATCCGCCGCACGGCATCCGCGGCGTCGGCACGGCATTGGCCCGCGCCGCCCGCTGGAACGGGGTGGACGGTTATTTCGCCAAGGCCGACCAGGAAATGTGCCTGATCGTGCAGATCGAATCGACCGCCGGGCTGGCCGGGCTGGCCGACATCCTCAAGGTCGAGGGCGTGGACGCCGTGTTCATCGGGCCGTCCGACCTGGCCGCTTCGATGGGCCACCTCGGCAACCCGGGGCATCCAGACGTCAAGACGGCCGTCGAAGGCGCCATTCGCCAGATCGCGCTGGCCGGCAAGGCGGCCGGGGTGTTCTCGGCCGACCCGAGCATTGCGGCGGCCTACCGCGAGATGGGCGCCAGCTTCCTGCTGGTCGGCGTCGATGCCTTGCTGCTGCGCAATGCCTCCGTCGCCTTGGCCGACAAATTCAAGCAGGCCGGTTCCGCCCAGGGCGGCGCGGCTTACTAAAACATTCAAGGAGAACAGTCCATGCTGGCATTGAAGGATTCCAACCTGCTGCGTCAGGCCTGCTACATCGACGGCGCCTGGGTTGGCGCCGACAGCGGCGAAACCATCGCGGTGACCAACCCGGCGACCGACGAGACCATCGCCACCGTGCCGCGCTGCGGCGCTGCCGAAACCGAGCGCGCCATCGTCGCCGCCGACAAGGCACTGAAGACCTGGCGCGAAACGACGGCCGCCGAGCGCAGCCGCATCCTGCGCCGCTGGTTCGACCTGCTGATGGCGCACCAGGACGATCTCGGCCGGCTGATGACCGCCGAGCAGGGCAAGCCGCTGGCCGAGGCCAAGGGCGAGATCGCCTATGCCGCCGCCTACGTCGAGTGGTTCGCCGAGGAAGCCAAGCGCGCCTACGGCGAGGTCATCCCGTCGCCGTTCAAGGATCGCCAGATCGTCGTCACCAAGGAGCCGGTCGGCGTCTGCGCCGCCATCACGCCGTGGAATTTCCCGTCGGCGATGATCACCCGCAAGGTCGCCCCGGCCTTGGCCGCCGGCTGCACCATCATCCTCAAGCCGGCCGAGCAGACCCCGCTTTCCGCGCTGGCCCTGGCCGAACTGGCCGAGCGCGCCGGCGTGCCGGCCGGCGTGTTCAGCGTGGTGACCGGCAAGGCGTCGGCCATCGGCGGCGTGATGACGGCCAGCCCCATCGTCCGCAAGCTGACCTTCACCGGATCGACGCCGATCGGCCAGTTGCTGATGCAGCAGTGCGCCGGCACGGTCAAGAAGATGTCGCTGGAACTGGGCGGCAATGCGCCGTTCATCGTGTTCGACGACGCCGATGTCGATGCCGCGGTGGCCGGTGCCCTGGCCTCCAAGTACCGCAACGCCGGCCAGACCTGCGTCTGCTCCAACCGCTTCCTGATCCAGGACGGCATTTACGAAACCTTCGCCGCAAAGCTGGCCGCCGCTGTCGCCGGCCTGAAGGTCGGCAACGGCATGGAAGACGGCGTGATGCAAGGCCCGCTGATCGACGATGCAGCGATCAACAAGGTCGAGGAACTGGTCAAGGATGCGGTCGACAAGGGCGCCCGCGTGGTGGCCGGCGGCAAGCGCCACGCGCTGGGCCGCACCTGGTTCGAGCCGACCATCCTGGCCGACGTGACGACCGGCATGGCCGTCGCCAAGGAGGAAATCTTCGGGCCGGTGGCGCCGCTGTTCCGCTTCAAGACCGAGGAAGAAGCCGTCCGGATGGCCAACGACACCGAATTCGGCCTGGCCGCCTACTTCTTCTCGAAGGATCACGGCCGCGTCTGGCGCGTCTCGAAACAGCTCGAATACGGCATGGTCGGCGTCAATACCGGCCTGATCTCGACCGAAGTCGCCCCGTTCGGCGGCGTCAAGCTGTCCGGTATCGGCCGCGAAGGTTCCAGCCACGGCCTCGACGAGTACATGGAAACCAAGTACCTGGCGCTCGGCGGCCTGTAACGATACCCCCCTACCGTCATTCCCGCGAAAGCGGGAATCCAGAGATGTTCCGAAAGTGTTTGGCGCGCTTCTGGATTCCCGGCTTTGCGCTTCCTTCGGGCGCCTAGGCGGAATGACGGCTTACATTAATATCTTCCGATGACGACTCCTCTCATCGAACCGGCCCGCGAGGGCCGTTTCATTTTGCTGCTCGGCGCGCTGGTCGCCTTCGGGCCTCTTTCCATCGACCTCTACCTGCCAGCCTTGCCAGCCATCGCGGCTGGTTTATCGGCGACACCGGAGGCGGTGCAGACCTCGATCACCGTCTTCCTGGCCGGCTTCGCCATCGGCATGCTGTTCTATGGGCCGATTTCCGACCGCTATGGGAGACGTGCCGTGATGCTGAGCGGTATCACGCTGTTCTGCGTGGCCAGTCTGGCCTGCCTGTTCGCCTCGGCAGTCGAGCAATTGATCGCCGCCCGTTTCGCCCAAGCGCTGGGCGGCGGGGCAGCCTCGGTACTGGCGCGCGCTGTCGTTCGCGACGTTTATTTCCAAACCGAGGCCATCCGCAAGCTGTCGCTGATGGCGATGGTGACAGCCATTGCGCCGCTGGTCGCGCCCCTGATCGGCAGCGGCCTGCTGGTCGGCTTTGGCTGGCGCGGCACCTTCGCCTCCCTGCTGCTCTGGGGCGTACTCAGCCTGGTCGTGGTCTGGCGCATGCTGCCGGAAACCCTGCCGGCCGAGCGCCGCGGCCAGATGTCGCTGGTCTCGGCCTTCGCCGCCTATTTCCACCTCGCCGTCGACCCGGTGGCGCTTGGCCTGCTGCTGGCCGGCGGCATGTCCTTCGCCGCGATGTTCGCCTACATCACGGCCAGCCCGTTCTACTTCATCGAACTGCAGCATTTCTCGCCGACGGCTTACGGCCTGCTGTTCGCCACCAACGCCTTGGGCATCTTTGCCGCCAACTACCTCAACAGTCGTCAGGTCAAGGCGCGCGGCCCTGCGGCGATGGCCGGCATCGGCACCTTCTGCGGCTTCGCCGGTGCCTTGCTGCTGGCCTTCGCCATGTCGGCCGGCGAGGCCGCCCAGCCGGCGGTGATCGGCGGCCTGTTCGTGGTGGTTTCGATGACCGGCCTGCTCGGCGCCAATTGCGTCGGCCTGCTGATGGCGCGCTACCCGCAGAATTCCGGTGCCGCCGCCGCCCTGTTCGGGTCGAGCCAGTTCGGCTTCGGCATGTGGGCCAGCGCGGCGGTCAGCTACCTGCACGACGGCAGCGGCCGGCCGATGGCCTGGGTGATCCTCGTCGCGGCCACGCTTTCGCTGCTCGGCTACCTGCTGTTTCGCCGGATGTCGGGCTGAGCGGAGCCGGTAGAATCGCGGCATGAGCGCAGCGTCTTCTTCCGCCAGCCGCCTGCCCGCCGGCATGCGCGCCCTGGCGCACCGCAATTTCCGCCTGTATTTCGCCGGCCAGGCGGTTTCCATCCTCGGTTCGTGGATACAGCAGGTGGCGCTGGCCTGGCTGGTTTACCGGCTGACCGGCTCGGCGGCGCTGCTCGGCATCACCGCCTTTTGCGGCCTGATCCCGCAGCTGGTCGTCGGGCCGCTGGCCGGCGCCTGGATCGACAAGCAGGACAAGCGCAAATGGCTGATCAGCGTGCAGTCGCTGATGGCCGTGCAGGCCTTCGTGCTGGCCGGGCTGACCTGGGGCGGCTGGATCGGCACCAGCTTCATCGTGATCATGGCCCTGCTGCTCGGCACCCTGAGCGCCTTCGATGCACCACTGCGCCAGTCGCTGATCGGCAGCTTCGTCGGCAGTCGCGACGACCTGCCCAACGCGCTGGCGCTCAACGCCATGCTGTTCAACGCCGGCCGCTTCATCGGCCCGCCCATCGCCGGCCTGCTGCTCGGCCTGACTTCGGAAGCCTTCTGCTTCGCCATCAACGGTTTTTCCTTCCTGGCGCTGATCGCCGGCATCCTGCTCGTGCGCGGCACGCCGCCGCCCCGCGCCAAGGGCTCGATGGGCGAGGTGTTCAGGGAAGGCCTGATCTACGCCTGGCAGACGTGGAGCGTGCGCACCCTGATCCTGACCCTGATCGCGCTGAACCTGACGGCCTCGACCTACGCCGTGCTGCTGCCGGTCTTCGCCCGCGACGTCTTCGCCGGCGATGCGACGACGCTCGGCTGGCTATGGGGGGCGGCCGGCTGCGGCGCGTTCCTGTCGACCGTCTTCCTCGCCACCCGCAAGACGACGCCGGCCGTGGTGTCGGCCGTCGTGGCCGGCGTGCTGATCAGCGCCGTGTCGATGCTGGTGTTCGGGCTCACCACCTGGCTGCCGCTCGCGCTGGCCGGCATGGTTGGCCTCGGCTTCGGTATCTCGGTGTGCAACGTCGGCATCAACATGATCCTGCAGAGCTGCGCACCGGAAACCCTGCGCGGTCGCATCGTCTCCTTCTTCACCTCGGCCCGTTTCGGCTTCGACGCGCTGGGCGGCTTGCTGGCCGGGTTCGTCGCCGCCGGCTTCGGGGCAGGGCGCACCTTGCTGGTCGAAGGGGGCGTGTTGCTGTGCTTCGTCGTTTTTCTGTTTTCGCGGCGCCAGCGCCTGGTGGCGCAGGTGACGGCCGCGCATGAAGGAGTATCTCGTGGACGTTGAAATGATTGCCTCGCTCGGCCTGTCCGCAGCCGATGAGATTGCCAACCAGGCATTGGCCGCTTCGCAAGCAGCCGGCGTCGATATCTGCGTCGCGCTGGTCGATCGTGCCGGTCATGCGCTGGTTTTCAAGCGTCAGCCCGGGGCGCCATTCCACGCCATCGAGATCGCCCTCGATAAGGCCTATACGGCGGTCAGTTTTGGCAGGGCGACCAGTAAATGGAATCAACGACTGGCCGAAGGCAGCGAAATGCTCCGCCATGGCCTGATGCATCGTGAGCGCTTTGTCGGATTCGGCGGCGGCGTGCCGATTCTTGTCGATGACCAGCGTGTCGGAGCCATTGGTATTTCCGGCGGTACCGAGGCGCAGGATGTGCAGTTTTGCGAGGCAGCGCTGGCAGCCTGGCTGGCGCAACGCCAAGTGAAATAATTGCGGGCAGTACCCGCACCTATACTTCCCTTTTCCCCCGTTTTCCCGGAGCCTTCCATGCAATACGGCGCGTATTCCACCGATTCCCTGATGACCATCACCAACCGGCCCGATCTCGTCTTCGAGCGTGGCGAGGGCTCCTGGCTGATCGATCATCAGGGCAAGCGCTATCTGGATTTCATCCAGGGCTGGGCGGTTAACTGCCTCGGCCATTGCCCACCGGAAATCACTGCCGCGCTCACTGCGCAAGCCGGCAAGCTGCTCAACCCCAGCCCGGCTTTCTACAACGGCCCGATGGTCGAACTGGCCGGCCTGCTGACTGCCAACTCCTGCTTCGACCGCGTCTTCTTCGCCAATACCGGCGCCGAGGCCAACGAAGGCGCAATTAAGCTCGCCCGCAAGTGGGGGCAGCTGAATCGAGATGGTGCCTTCGAGATCATCACCTTCGGCCATGCCTTCCACGGCCGCACGCTGGCCACCATGTCGGCTTCCGGCAAGGCTGGCTGGGAAACGATCTTCGCCCCGCAGGTTTCCGGTTTCCCGAAGGCCGTCTATAACGACATCGCCTCGGTCGAGGCGCTGATCGGGCCGAAGACGGTGGCCGTCATGCTCGAACCGGTGCAGGGCGAGGGCGGGGTCATCCCGGCCGATCTCGACTTCCTCAAGGCGTTGCGCGCCTTGACCGAGCAGCACGGCATCCTGTTGATCGTTGACGAAGTGCAGACCGGCGTCGGCCGCACCGGCAAACTGTTCGCCTACGAGCACGCCGGTATCACGCCGGACATTATGACGCTGGGCAAGGGCATCGGCGGCGGCGTGCCGCTGGCGGCATTGCTGGCCCGTGAGGCGATCTGCTGCTTCGTGCCGGGCGACCAGGGCGGCACCTACAACGGCAACCCGTTGATGACTGCCGTTGGCGTCGCGGTGATCAAGCGCATGTTGGCGCCGGGTTTCCTGGCCGAAGTCGAGGCCCGGGGTGCTTACCTATCCAAGCGCCTGCTCGAACTGTCGGCCAAGCACGGCTTGCAGGGGGAGCGCGGTTCCGGCCTGCTACGCGCCCTGGTGCTCGATGACGAGCGCGGCCCGGACATCGTACAAAGAGCCCTGGCCTTGGCCCCGGTCGGCCTGCTGCTCAATGCGCCGCGCCCCAATCTGCTACGCTTCATGCCAGCCCTGAACGTCAGCGTGACGGAAATCGACCAGATGATCACCGCCCTCGACGGCTTGCTCCTGCGCTAAGTTCGTCTCGGGATGTCTGGCAAAAGCGAATGCACATATATATAAGGAGCTTGCAGCCTCTCCTTGTCAGGCGGAAAGTCCTACGCCAAGCGATTGCTACTTAACGTCCGGTTAATAACGGAGATTGGCCAGACGACTGTTGTCGTATGACCGACGGCTTTGTCCGAAGAACACGAATAGAGAATCCGGCAGGTTTCGGACTCAAGCGGCCCTTTCAACGTCCGCGACTGGAAGTCAGTGACAGTCCTGTCGTGGACGGATAAAGCCTGATGGGGGCGCTTTCCGGTCGGTGTCGCACATACTGCCAAACCCGGAGCCTCTGAATCCCACAAAAAAGCCCCCGGCCGCTTGGGGGCAGCAGCTTCACTCCGCTGCTATTCCGCCGAATCCCAATCGGTGCGACAGTGCGTTGGCAGCGGCAATCATTGCCTTCGCTGTTGGGTTGTCCCATTCCACATTAAATTCGCCGATTGCGCCCAGCGATGTAATTGCCGCAACCATATTGCCGCTATGGTCGTAAACCGGCGCACTAAAGCCGTTGATGCCCGGGGTCAGGCTTCCGGTTGCACGGGCTATACCGTGTTCGCGGATTTCCGACAGATTCTTCTCAAGTTGCCGACGCACTGTAGTAATGGCTACCTTGGTGGATTCCGAAATTTCCCTAAGTTCGTCGTCCAGCATTTTTTTAAGATAGGGTGAGCGATAAAAAGTGGCAAAGGCTCGCCCCGTGGCCGAGTTGCAGAGCGGGAGCGTGGTGCCCGGTCGCAATGTAATGGTGATCGGCCCCCCCGCATCCGCAATGCGCACAATCGTTGCACCATGCGTTCCCCACACGGCGAGAGCGACCGTTTCGTGAATCTCCTCGCACAGGGATTCCAGAATCGGGCCAGATAAGCGCACCGGATCCAGTCTGCCTAAACCGGAAAGCCCCAGTTCAAGCGCATAGGCACCCAAGTCGTAACGGCCGCTACTGGAGTCTTGTTCAACGATGCCAATTCGCAAAAAGCTGACCATATAGCGGTGAGCTTTCGCTGCCGGCATTCCTGCACCCTTGGCGATGTCGCGCAACATCATCGGGCGATTGGTGGCGGCCAATACCTTCAGTAGCCGAAAACCAACCTCGACAGACTGAATCCCTTGGCGGTCGCTAGCAACTTTCGTGACCATGATTAGCTAATGAAAATGAAAGCTCCATTTTATGCATCTATGACGTGCTTGAGGCGACGAATATAATCATCGGTTAAATACACGGGGAGGCTTTATGCGGGCGGTTCTGGTTGCAAATCCTAAGGGCGGGGCTGGCAAAACAACGCTGGCGACAAATTTGTCTGGCTATTTTGCCAATCAGGGCAAGAAGACGACGCTGTGCGATCTGGATCGCCAGCAATCCTCTTTGCGCTGGATGGCCTTTCGCGATCCGGCCTTGCCAGCTATTACCGGCTATTACGGAGGTAACCAGATCTCCCTCAGCCTTCCTCGCGAGGCCGATTGGGTCGTTGTCGATGCACCGGCTGGCCTGCAAGGATACAAATTGTCGGACTATCTGCGTACTGTAGATAAAGTACTTGTTCCCCTCGTGCCCTCTGTATTTGATATGGCAGCTACGGAAGACTTCCTGAATGCCGTTCGTGGTGAGGTTCGGGGCGTGCGTGCCAAGGTGGGTATCGTAGCCATGCGCGTAGATCCGCGTACCAAGGCGGCAAGCATGCTTGAAGAGTTTCTCAAGCATTTCGATATTCCCATCGTCGCCTACCTCCGCAACACTCAAAACTACGTAAACGTGGCAGCGGCCGGGGCAACTGTATTTGACCCGCCAAAGGCCAGGCATCGCCGCGATATGGAGCAATGGTCATCGCTGGTGAATTGGGTCGAGAAAAAATAATCGCCTTAAAGCCAAATTGTTCTTGACGGCCCCGGGGTGAGTCTGGATAATGCGCCCCTCTGACGGACGCGGGGTGGAGCAGTTGGCAGCTCGTCGGGCTCATAACCCGAAGGTCGCAGGTTCAAGTCCTGCCCCCGCAACCAGCCGAAAGGCA